>CAMWRI010000007.1 GCA_947176585.1 uncultured Porphyromonadaceae bacterium | reverse complement strand
TATTAAGCGGTTAACATCATGCGATTTAGCGTCGTCCAAATCTCTTACCAAGAGAAATTTCCTATTTTGCTCAAAAACCATGTATAAATTGTGCTTGAACTCGCGAGATGAACTGCTTATCATTGACTTGGAGAAGATTGCCTTTTTTCAAGCCAATGGTAATTACACGCACATGTGCTATATCATGGGTGAGACGCATCTCCTTACCCTCGGGCTTTCGAAACTTGAGGAATATATACGCATGACTTGGCCCAAAGAAAAGCCATCGCCATTCGTAAGACTCGGTCGCAGCCTGATTATCAATCAATCGTTTTTGACGGAAATCAGTGTTTTGAAGCAGAAAATCACGCTTTCCGATTGCGGCGAGCATTCGTATTCCTTGCTGGTGCCCAAACCCCTCCTGAAAGATTACAAACAAAAAATCAACGAATTCTACCTTAAACGCTATTTAACTGAATAACAATGGCAAAGGAGTATATAATAGGCCGTGTTGCGGAGTCGGCAGTGACTGTCCCGGCAGAAAAAGTGGGAGTGAGTGGCCGACACGCCAAGATTATCGTCTGCGACAACGGCCAGTGGGAAATCGAAGACCTGTCGAGCAGCAACGGCACCTTCGTCAAAGATCGGGACGGAAATTTTCAACGTGTTTTCAAGAAAGTGATCAGTGAAAACACCGTAATACGCCTTGGGCAAGAGGGACACAGCAGTTTCGTGTTCATTGCGCATCGTGCGCTGGCCGACGAAGACTCATACGCTTATGAGTTCCGTCAGCTCAAAAAGTTACTGAAGTATCAGCTCGCCGACGAGGAGGCAATGGAAAAGAAAAATTCCAGAAACATGAAGATAGTGAAATTCGCTTCACCCTTGGCGATGGCTCTCTGTATCGGTGCACAATACGTAGTGCCCGCGCTTAAGAACGATCCCGGTCTTAACCTTTGGATCTCACGTGGAGCTATGGCCGCTGCCCCGGTAATTATCGGATTTTTCTTCGGTATAGACACCCGGTCAGTTAAAGCTCTGAAACAAAGGAGGCTGAAAAATCTCACGTGCCCCAAGTGCGGATATCCTGTGTCGGAATTCGACATACAAAACATGCAATGCTCACGATGCAAAGCAAAATAGGCATGAAACGCACAATCATCTCCTTGCTATGCACACTGGCTGCAGCAATCACTATAAACGCAAGCACTTATGTTCTTGTCACAGGTGTGTCGAATTACGGGAATAAGGATATGAATCTCAGCCAAACCACCAAAGACGCCAAACGCTTCAAGGAGGTAATGGGAACTCAGACCAAGAACATAACGCTGCTCACCGGCAAGAACGTGACACGCGAAAATGTGCTGAAAAAACTACGGGCAATCTGCAAGCGGGCACAAAAGGGCGACCGCGTGATCTTCTTCTACAGCGGCCACGGAATGCCCGGAGCCATCTGCGGCTACGACCGGGCCATTTCCTATAACGATATCGTCAAGACCCTGGATCTATCCCAGGCAAGCGAAAAAATCTGCTTCATAGATGCCTGCCACGCAGGCACAATTGCAGGCAGCACAACGGACGACAACTGGACCCGAAGTATCAAAGGCACGAAAGATCAGGCCTTTTTCGTGGCATGCCGCCCACATGAATACTCGGCAGAAAGCACACTGCTGGGGGCAGGCTTCTTCACGCAGGCCCTTTTGAAGGGGCTGCGCGGAAAATCCGACACCGATAATAATCGGCAGATTACCGTAATGGAGTTATTTAAGTATATCTATGCCGACGTGCTGAAAAGAAGCATAGAGTTTCAGCATCCACAGTTGATTGCACCTGAATCTATGTACCACAAGGTAATTGCAGAGTGGTAGAAGGCAGTTAAAAACAACTTTCGTCCAATAATCCCATAGATTCAAACTATACCCGCGATATTGCTTGCGCTACGGGATGGCCCCACATTAAATTTGCAGCGGAATTTAATACAATCAATCAAATGAGCACAACAAGAATCAATCCCTCAAGCGGAAACACCTCCAACAAGAAAAACTCCTTTGCAACTCATGCAGCCGCAGCAGCCGCGGCTGCCGGCATCGGCGTGGCCGGAGCCATGGCTATGGAACCCGAAAAGGAAGATATTCCAACGGTAGATAAAGACGTGGAAGAAGTAAAAGAAGATACTGAAGCTGCGCCCGCTTCGGCCGCTGCACACAATCAAGGCAATCACGCAGCTCCCGCGGCGGCCGGTAGTACCGCTGCTGCTCCCCACACGACCGCAACGGATGAAGCAGCAGATGAAACTATTGATGAACTTCAGCCCGTCACCGGGAGCGAAGAAGAATCCGACGGAAACATCGACGACGGCAACCTTGAAGAAATCGAGCACGAAATAGATGAGGAACTAATGCCCGGAGACGACACGGTTTATACCGACGACACGGTATTCACGGAAGATACAGCATTTACCGAAGATGTGACCGCTACCAACGATGTGGCCGAAGCCATTCTCGCCGCGGATGAAGTGGACCCCGCCGACTTTGATATGGCTGAGGTCATCAGCTTTGATGAAATCGGGACGGTATATACCGTGGATGGAGAAGGCTACACAGGCGCATCGTTCCACGATGCCGCCGGCAATCAGCTGATGATGGTGGATGTGGACGGCGACGAGGTATTTGACATCCTTACCGACATGGATGGAAATTCGCTCTTGGACGAGAATGGCGATATGCTCGCTGCCGGCGATCTTACCGTTGGCGACGCCGAACTCGGGATTTACTCAGATCCCACATATCTGGCTGCAGGCGACGCAGATAATATAGATGACTTCGGTGCCGACACCATTGCCGGCGACATGATTTCGTAAGTTATGGCCGACAATACAATATTGGTGTTCAGGTGCCTGGATCCTGAATGTGGCAAGCCCATAAAGCTGCATCGCCCTGCCAAATCGGGCATTTATCCCGTGACTTGCCCGCATTGCAACGTTCAGAAAAAGGTAAAACTCAAGGGTCTCGATGCCTTCGGAGACGCAGACGTTACTGCTACTTCGGCAACATCTCCGAACGATAATTCATCCAAGGAAGTAATCACGCTCAGCGACGACTTCCTCGTGGGCGAGACGTACAAATTCATGTGTCCGCACTGCGGCTCTCAGGAAATGGGGCTCAACTCGCAGAAAGCCGGGCGCAAGGAATTTCAATGCCCAGCCTGCAAGGGACGGATTGCCGCAAACGTGAGGGAAAAGACCAACGTTCTGAGCTTCGACGAGACCAATCCTCTTATCAAAGGCAAGCTGGTGCTTCTGCGCCGAGGCTGGCTCAACAAGAACTACCCGCTGGGACCCGGATCCCACACCGTGGGCCGCCACGACGAATCGGAGATGTCGGATATCTCGATCAAGAACGACAGCTCCATCTCCAGGCGGTCGATAAAGATCGACGTGAATCACACAGCCAAGGGATTCACATTCAAGATGACGGTACTTAAATCGACCAATCCGGTATATCACAACGAATTACCGCTATCAATCGGGGAATCCGTATCGCTTAATTTCGGCGACACCATAGTGCTGGGTAAAACAAAGTTCCGATTTGACAAAGACATCTGATGGAAATACTGCTCAATCAACCATATTCGTTTATCCAATTGGGAAGGCGCGCCAATCAGGAGGACGCGCGCTTCCCCGACGAAGATATGCCGCAGGACTGCCCTGCGGCTTTCGCCGTTTGTGACGGCGTGGGCGGCCAGGACCGCGGAGAGGTGGCCAGCCGTACGGTGGCAGCCGCGATTGGTGAATACATGAAGACTTTCCAGCCGGGAAAGCCTTTCGACACTTCCGATTTCGAGAAACTTATGGCACATGTCTACTCCCGCCTCAACAAGGCAGCGGCAGGCGCTACCACCAACATGGGCACCACCATGACATTCGTGTGCTTTCACGAGGGCGGCGCGTTCTGCGCCCATATAGGCGACAGCCGCATCTATCATGTGCGCCCTGGCACCGGGATATTGTACCGCAGCGAGGACCATTCACTGGTCAACGCGCTGGTCCATTCGGGCAATATCACCCCCGAGGAAGCCATCGGGCATCCGCAGAGCAATATCATCACCCGTTGCGTAAGTCCGCATCAGTCAACATCTGCATCTACCATTCAGATACGCGACATCGAGCCGGGCGACTACTTTTTCCTTTGCACCGATGGCGTGCTTCATCAACTTGACGATGCGAAGCTCTACGAGATCCTGTGCTATCCGGCTACCAACGCCGATAAAATCAGCACCATCGCCGGGATAAGCAGCGGAAGCTCCGACAACAACACGGCCAGCCTCATAGCGATAGACGACGTTGTTCACGAACTTGACGAGACTGCGGCCACAGCTCCCAAAATAGCAGAGGTGGAAGTGCCCGAAACCACAGCGACCCGGCCGGTCGACGCCGACCGTGATATGGTGAGGGACGTTCCCGTTCCGCCAGCCGGGAGCGACAAAGGTTTTATGAACTTAATCAAAAACATCTTCAGAAAATAGCGCTATGACCAATCCCAATGCTCTGCCGGCAGGTTCGGTGCTCAGTTCAGGGGCTTATCAATATCGGGTAGTAAAGGTGCTCGGCTCCGGCGGCTTCGGCATCACCTATCTCGTCACGTCGGCGCGAAAGATAGGCAATATCACGGTGACCGTACACTTCGCCATCAAGGAGCACTTCCTCAGCGAATACTGCGAGCGCGACAGCGACACCCTCCGCATCATCACCGGCCTGGGCAAGCAACGCGAAACGGTGGACAATTCCATGAAGGACTTCCTGGGCGAGGCGCGCCGCCTGCAGCGCGTGGGCAACGGGCATCCCTCCATCGTCAAGGTCAACGAGGTGTTCGAGGCCAACGGCACGGCCTACTACGTGATGGAGTATCTTGAAGGAAAGTCGCTGCGCGCCTATGCGGAGGAGCACGGCCCCCTCGCGGAAGCCGATGCGCTGCAGCTGCTCGCCCCCGTGGCATCCGCCGTGGATTTTCTGCACTCATGCCGCCTTACCCATCTCGACATAAAGCCCGACAATATCATCATCTCCGAGGAGGAGAACGCCGACGGCACCTCCTCGCTGCGCCCCGTGCTTATCGACTTCGGCCTGTCGAAGCACTACGACGAGGAAGGCAACGCCACGTCCACAATCAATATCCTCGGCTGCTCCGACGGCTATGCGCCCATAGAGCAATATGCCGGCATCACCAAATTCTCTCCCGAGGCCGACATCTATTCACTGGCAGCCACCCTGCTCTTCTGCCTCACGGGCTCCAACCCCAAGAAATCCACAGAGCTTATCTACGTGAATATGCAGGATTACCTGGATGGTGCAGTTCCCGGCATTTCCCCCGAATTGAAAGACCTGCTGCTGAAAGCGCTCTCGCCCGTACCGTCCAACCGCCCCGAGTCATTATCCGGCTTGCTCCCCGCCGGCACCGAACCACCTCGGATCAAGGCCGCTCCCACCCCTCCCGCAACATCTCACGTGGCTGATACCGCCGAAACCACATTGGTGGACGCGCCGTCCCGCAAGCGCCCCATTATTTACCTCGCAATAATCGGCGTGCTTCTGGTGGTGGCCTTAGGCCTGATATTCCTCACCCGCGGCAGTGGCTCCAATGAAGAACTGCTTGCCGCAGCCGAAAGCGATAGCGTTGAAAGTATTGTAGATACCATAGCTGTCCCTGTCGCTGCTGAATCTCCCTCAAAAAGCACAGACGAATCTAAAGATGCTGTCGTGGCGCATAAGGAGGAGCCATCAACGGCTGTTATCTCCGAGACAACCTCCGCTAAGGAAACCCATAGACCAGTAGAAGAAGCAAAGAATTATCCTGAGATTTCTCTCAACACATATAATGAGCCCTTGGCAACCATCTATTATCCAATTGAGAGCTATACCCTAACGCGCGGAGATAGAAATGTTATTAGAGCCGTAGCCGCAGTAATAAAAGAAGACTATGGCGCCAATACGTTTAATATAATAGGTTGGTATACAAAACACTCAGACCGGGACATTGCGTTTCGCCGTGCCTTAGAAATGTGTAATGAACTTCACAGATGTGGGGTAAAACCATATCAAACCGAGCCCTATATATCAAATAACGGTACTTATGAAAGGTGTGTAAGCATAATTAAAAGATAATGATATAATATGGCAGATAATGCATTAAAAGAAGGGGTGGTGCTCGACAGCGGGGCTGCCAAGTACAGGATTGTGAAGGTGCTCGGGCAGGGTGGTTTCGGAATCACTTATCTTGTGATGGGCGAGCTGAGGGTGGGAAATGTCACCACCGAAGCTAAGTTTGCCATCAAAGAGCATTTTCCGAGTGCGTTCTGCATGAGGGTGGAAGACCGCGTGCTGCCCCGCTACGAGAAGCTGGCGGAATATGAGCGCAGCAAAGCCGATTTCATAGCCGAGGCAAGGAAACTGCACGCGCTGGGCACGCAGAACGATAATATAGTGAAGGTGAACGAGGTGTTTGAGATGAACGGCACGGCCTACTACGTGATGCAGTATATAAACGGACAGTCGCTGGCATCCTACGTGGCGATGAAGGGCAAGCTCAGCTATCATGAGGCTCTCAAACTGCTCGCGCCCATATTCGATGCGGTGGATTTTCTTCACAAGTCGCGCATCAATCATCTCGATATCAAGCCCGACAATATAATGCTACACGCAGGGCTGCACGGCATCGTGCCGGTGCTGATCGACTTCGGGCTGAGCGTGCATTTCAAGAGGAACGGCGACAAGACGTCGCCCAAGGGCGTGCAGGGCGTGAGCGAGGGTTATTCGCCGCTGGAGCAATATGCAGGCATCAAGGAGTTCATACCCGCCACGGATATATATGCCCTGATGGCCACCCTGCTCTATTGCATCACCGGTGCCACTCCCAAGAGCGCGGCGGAGCTGCGGCTGCCGGAAATCAGGTCGTCGTTGGCCAAGATTGTGCCGCAGGATGCCATTGCGGGAATATGCAAGGGACTTAACAAGTCCTACGAAGACCGCACAGCCTCCATCGCCGTGCTAAAATCCGATTTAGGGCTTTCCGCGGCCGGTGGCACCGATACCACCGTACTTGATATAGCCGATAGCGGGAAATCGAGAGTACGCACAATTGCATATTCGATAGTTGCAATCTGCGCGGTGGTGATAGTGCTCCTGCTATGGTCAAAGGGAAAGGGCGCATCCACTGCCGGTGCTGATGCAGCTGCCGGCACGCCCGACACCGCCATAATAAAGAACGAAGCGCCGGCCGATTCCGCGCCCGGGCAGGAAGCGGCCAAACCGACCGTTACTCCCGAGCCAAGCCAGGCGCCTGAACCGAAAACCGAGCCTCAACCCGCAAAGCCCGAGAAGAGCACAGAGCCTGCGAAACCCGTGCCTGCGAAGCCTGCCGCTACGACGACGGGCACATTGGATCTGGGCTACGGCACATGGACCGGCGGCATAAAGAACGGGGAACCGGACGGACGCGGGAAAATCGTGTTCAGCGCCGCACACTGCGTGGACCGAACCACCACGTACGAGGCCAATCCGGGCGACTATTTCGTGGCCACCTACGATAACGGTCAGCTGATAAGCGGAAAACTTTACGACACTTACGGAAATCTTATAAAAACTATCATACCATGAGAAAACAGCCGCTGATACTGCTCGGCGCGGCCCTGGGCCTATTCGTGCAGGCTCAAGAAACAACCTCGCTCGAACTGCTTGCGCGACGCGCTGCCGACAGCACCATCGCCGCAAGAGCTGATTGCGACACTATTATTGAAGTCAACGGCTATGCCGTGCGCGTGGTCAAGAACGACGGCCGGATCCGCCGCATAGGGCTGAATCTGTTTTCCGACGATTTGAAGAAGCAGGCCGACAAAGACCTGCTGGGCTATATCGAGGAAGCAATGCTTGCCCGAAGCATGGGAATTGACGACGAGCCGTTCGACAAGACGGTAATAACCGCAGGCTCCATAGCCGATTTCAAAAAAATATCGCCCGACACGCCTTGCGCCGTGAATTCGGTGAATTCCCGCACGATGTCGGCGTCTTGGAATCTCGGCAGCAAGACCGTGGCCGTGACGATCCCCGTGGGCTACGACACCACGTCGAAAGGCTCGCGCTCCGACATCGAGAACGATTTCATTTCCCGGCTTCGTTCGTTCAAAGGAGGGCGGGCTCCGTTCGGGACGGTAG
Organism: uncultured Porphyromonadaceae bacterium; assembly: GCA_947176585.1. Classification (GTDB taxonomy): domain Bacteria; phylum Bacteroidota; class Bacteroidia; order Bacteroidales; family Muribaculaceae; genus CAG-873. The sequence goes on along the minus strand of CAMWRI010000007.1, from coordinate 30,890 downwards.
ACGAAGGCAGCCTTGAGCCATATAAGGAAGATAAATTCGTACTGCCCGGGGCTGCCTACCATAGCAAACAGATCACCCGCAACGTGTATTTCGATGCCGACCGCAAGACACCCGTGTGGGACTCCGCGTCGCCGCTCGAATCCATCGCCAACCTCTTCATATACCCCTCAGACAGATACGGAGATACAAGAATCAATATCTCCATCCTCAAGCACGAATATGGCGAGAAAGAGCAGGTGGAGGTACCGCTCAACCGATTCCTGGCGATGTGTGAGGAAGCAGGATGCATGCCGTTGTGGGGCGTGGAGAAATTCGAGAACGGCGTGCTGGAGGGTGCTATGTTTCTGTACAATAAGAAAAAGGGATATGACCACACGCTCAAGATCGAGTGCCGCCCCGAAGATGTGATTAACGGAAAAGGTGCGATCAAGGCCAGAGCCGGCCTGTTCATTCCCGCCAACAACGTGAGGGAACTATTTGCCCCCTATGTGAAGAAGACCGAAAAGGAAAAGATCAAGTATGTCAAGTAGACTGTTTAAAACTATCATAATCGCGCTTGTTTCAGCAGCGTCATTATCTTCAAGTGTATACGCTCAGGCTGATATCGACAAGAAGATGGACGAAGTGAAGCTGAACGAGAATATGGTATTTGGCGAAGACTTCAACGAAGACAAGGACATCGCCTACAACAAAGCGCTTCTGGACCTTCTGAACTATATGAATGAAAGACGGGCCGAAAAGGGCTGCGGGGCTCTCGGTGTGTCCGACATCCAGCCCGTGGCGCAGGAACTTAAGAGTTTTAGCAATAATCGCTACAACGTATTGCTGTACATGCCACTGTCGCAGGTGCTTGCCCTCACTGCAAGGTCTCATTCCGAGCAGATGTCTCTACCGGCTCCCTCCTCCAGCAGTGGAAACGCGGTGGCAGGTACCGCACACGTCCCCGCGGTGCCCTCCACCCCCACCACGATTCCCGCCCCGATGCCCGACGACGTACTGGAAACGCTGTGCAACCAGGACAACTGGACCGAAATAAAAGGATTCCTGTCGTCTTTCAAAAAACGGGGACTGATCAATGAAACCGGTGTGAGCACATCGGCGGCGGAAGTACCCGGGGATGCCTACACCATCCTGATAGACGATATGTACGGCATCCTGTCTATTCTCTCGCCAAAAAATTCCCCGAACCGCATAAACTGCCGCACTAATAAACCCGACTCTGAAACGAACTACTCAAACTGCAAAGTCATAGTATGGTACCGATGAAACCAATCAAATTACTTATTCTGATTCTGGCCATGCTGTGCCGCTTCAACGGCATGGCCGAAGTTACCTTTAAATTTGCCGGCGGCACGATTGAAGCCGGAGCCTTGAAGACGCGCATGGAAAACAACATATCGGCACTGCTCTCCGAGATAAACCGTGCCGGCAACAGCGGCGGGACGCTTAATCTCTCGGCTATCAATATTGAAGCCGAAGCTAAGAACCGCCTTATAGCACTCTGGGAAGACTCTCATTTCGTGTGCGACAAGTCCACCAATATCTCGAAATGCCTTAACGATGTGCAGGGCTTTCAGGTGAGAGCAATTCCCATCACTATGAAACCAACGGATCCATCATTCGACCAGTCACTTAACCGGGAGCTCACAATATCTCTCAGCAAAAGCGGCGTGATCACCGGAGTACGCCCGGCATGGGAGCTACAGGAAGATGTGTCGCGAATACTTTTCAGCCCGGGTGGCGTGGCCGATACCCGTCAGCGCCGTGAGATCCTCAAATGGGTGGAGGACTTCCGCTGCTACTATAACGAAAAGAATATCAAGGCACTGAACCAGATCTACAGCGACGACGCCCTCATCATCACAGGCAGCGTGGTGAGGCAGAGACGCAACGGCGACAACGGCGTGAGACTGGATCAGACAGTGAACTACACCGTTCAGTCAAAGGCCCAGTATATCAACAAGCTATCCGGGATATTCCAAAGAAACAGCCGCATAAAAGTGGAATTCGACCATATCTCGGTGGTGATGCATGGTGCCAAGCCCAATATCTACGGCGTGACCCTCCATCAGAAGTGGCAGACAAACACATATAGTGATGAGGGCTGGCTCTTTCTGCTCTGGGATTTCAACGACCCCGAAGCGCCGCAGATTCATGTGCGCACATGGCAGCCGGAGCAGATCGTTGCCTCCGACGGCGTATTCACCCTTGATGACTTCTTTATTCCCTGATTCCGCATGAAAATTTCAATAAATCTCATTCTCTTTGCCGCCGCATCAATATTGCCTGCCCTGTCTATGCACGCAGATGAATTCAGATTCGCGGCAGGAACTTCGATGAATGCCAAGACCAAGAAGACCATCGAAAAAAACATATCAGCACTGCTTACGGAGCTGAGCGACGCTTCTGCGGCCGGCCGCAAGCCCGACGTGAAGAATATAGACATGTATCAGGACGTGGCGGAGACACTCGGCAATCTATGGAACCGGCTGCAATTTGCGCCTATCAAGCCCACCACGATATCGCGTGGACGGGAGGGGTTGGAAGAGATGCACGTGATGATACCCGTGCTGATTACCAAAAACACAACCGGCTTTGAACTGCCGCAGGAAGGCCACCTGTCCATCTCGTTGGAGGAGAACGGTACCATCTCCGGACTGCGCATGGGAATGCTCGAACGCAACGACATTGTATCTGTCTTCGATGGCGCCGACAATGACCTTGCCAAAAGAATAGAAATAGTGACTTGGCTGGATGATTACTATACGTGGTTTCTCAGAAAGGATATCAGTGAACTTGCCGACTTCCTGTGCGGCACCGATGGCCTGAAATTCACGCTGAATAAGACAGCCGGCACCGCAGGCGTAAACCGCAAGCGGGAGCAAGGCCCCATGAACGAACAGCTGAACAAGATAATCAGCATATTGCACGGGTCGGAGAAGCATGCCATGAAGATAGATGCGGTGTCGTTGCACCGAAGCGCGGCAAAGCCCGATATCTACGGCCTCACCTTCCGCCAGACCGTCACCGAGCTTTCCACCGGAAAAAGCAGCAGCGACTGGATGTTTCTGCTGTGGGATTTCGACCACAAGGAGGGAGAAAGCATGTTTCCCGTACGTATTGTGCAGCCGGGGGCAGCTCCCGGAGAAGCCTGCGAAGTATCTCTCGACGATTTCGACTTTGAATAATTGAGCATTAAAACTATGAATTATACAAGAAAAATTCTCGTGCTGCTGCTTACAATGGGCGTGGCCGTGACCTCGTTTGCCAAGGGCCTGAAAGTGGGAAGCTTTGCGGAAGGAAATTTCTATGTGGACCCCAATATTCCCAAAGATTTAAACGGTAATAAATGTGCGCTCATCAGAATCTTTCCTCCTGAAGGGGTAACGCCTGAGCAGATTCAGGTAAAGGGCAATGTGGTGGACAAGGTGCCTGATGTTTCGGAGCTCAAATGCTACGTCAATCAGGGCACGAAGCGACTGGATATTGACGTGGCCGGATACGACCCGCTCACGGTCACGTTTGCCGATTACGACGGCACAAAGATACAGAGCGCAGTGGCCTATGAGCTTAAGCTCGTGAGCGGCAACAAGTTCGACAAACTCGAGGACGGCGATGGCCTTCAGGATATGGTTCTCTTTCCGGTGGAGGGCGACTACACCATCGTGTTTTACGTGGGCGACGATCTGCACGACATGAATTATCTCGAAGCTAAAAAATTCTGCGAGATCCTAAACGAGAAGCGGCATGGCGGCTATACTGGTTGGCGGCTGCCCACGATAAATGAAATGGTTTTTTTCTTGGGAGACTACCCCCAATACAGCAAAGACCTGCAATGGGTGGGCTACGAAGGCGTGATCATCAACCACAGGAGCGTTGAGGAAGAGGAGCGGAGTACCCACACACGCTACACCCCCTGCATCACCGCCGAAGACGGAATGGTGGACCTGATAGTGCATCGCTACTACGTAAACTCTCTGGGGCAATTCACCCGCGGCAAGCTCGAAGAACACGGCTTCTTCCCCTGCACCATCATATATCCGTGAGTCGTTAATAATGCCAATACAAGATTTATATTATTGACTTTATGAAGATACCTCGTTGGTGGCTGCTCGTAGCACTGCAAATATTAACCATCCCGGCATTTGCACAAACCGTACAATTCAAATTTGCAGGCGGAACGATCGAAGACGGCGCATTGAAAACGCTAATGGAAAGCAACATATCGGCCCTGCTCTCTGAGATTAACCGTGCCGGTGACAGCGGGACGACATTAAATTTCTCGGGCATCAATATTTCGCCGGAAGCCAAGAAACGCCTATCTGCACTCTGGGAATACGACGCTCAATTCGTATGCGATAAATCCGCCAATATCTCTAAATGCCTTGAAGATTTCCAAGGCTTTCAGGTGAGATCCATCCCTATCACTATGAAGCGTGTGAGCCCGGATTACAACTTGTCGCCTCATCGCGAATTGACAATATCTTTAAACAAATACGGCTTAATCACCGGTGTGCGACCAGCATGGGAGCTACATGAAGACGTGTCACGGCTATTGACCAGCCCCGGAGGCGGAGCCGATGCCCACAAGCGCCGTGAAATCCTCAAATCAGTAGAAGAACTCCGTAATTTCTATAATGAAAAAAACATTGGGGCTCTTAATGATCTATATAGCGATGATACACTGATAATATCCGAAATCAATTCTAAGAACGGAGGAGGTGATAAGGCCAAATACAAAGTCTTGACAAAGGCCGAATATCTTGATCAGCTATCGGAAATATTCAGGAATAACAATCTTATATCGGTTGATTTCAATCATATAGCAGTAGTGGCGCATAATGCCAAGCCCAATATCTATGGTGTGACCCTCCATCAGAAGTGGCAGACTGATACATATATGGATGATGGCTGGCTCTTTCTGCTATGGGATTTCAACGACCCCGAAGCCCCGCAGATTCGTGTGCGCACATGGCAGACGGAGCAAAGTGTTGACTCCGACGGCATACTCACTCTCGACGATTTCTTTATTGATTGATTATGAAAAAACTTGTTATAGCTATATTATATATTTTGGCTCTCATTCCGGTATCGGCTCAGGAATACAAAGTCGTGAGCTTCGAGACTGCCACGGGTGATCTGTCGGCGCGGGTAAACAGTCGCGTGGGTGCCAACGGCCGCAAATGCGCGCTGCTCAAGGTCTACGTTTCCGACGGGATTGACCATGCCAGCGGCTCCTCGGTGGGCGAAATAGTGTCGAAAGGCATGGAAAAGTGGGTGTACATGGCTCACGACTCGAAGCAGGTGGAGCTCGTCTTCGACAATCACCTACCCCTCCGCATCGTGTTCGACAACTACAATGTGCCGGTGCTTACGGAGCAGACTGTCTACGTGGTGAAATTAGTGGAAGAAGGCGCGGGCACTCCACAACCTGCGGCATTAGCCGCTTCGGCACCGAGTTCATCCGACTCTGTTTCCGACATCTTGCAAGAAGCCAAGAACGCATACAATGATGGATATTACGACAAAGCCCTGACATTATTCCATAAAATAAGCGACGACAAGGAAGCCGCCCAAATGATTGGAGTAATTTATTACAATGGGAACGGCGTGAAGCAGGATTATAACGAAGCATTCCGGTGGATTAGTAAGGCGGCCGAGCTGGGAAATGCTAATGCACAAACCACTCTTGGCGTTTTATATCAAAACGGACATGGGGTTACGAAAGACCAAACAGAGGCGGCCCGATGGTTCCGGAAAGCAGCAGAACAAGGAGAAGCAAGCGGACAAGTACTGCTTGGCAATATGTATCGTGAAGGCAATGGCGTATCACGGGATTACGCCGAAGCAATCCGCTGGTTCCAAAGAGCCGCAGATCAAGGATCTTCGTCCGGGCAACTTTTTTTAGGTCTTATGTACTTCGAGGGTAAAGGTGTAAAGAAAGATAAGGCAAGTGCACGACACTGGATTAAAATGGCGGCCGACCAAGGAGATCAATCAGCTATTTCAATGCTCAAGATAGTTAAATAATACAATCGTGGATAATTACATCGTAAAGACTTTCGCAGCAATTGCTTTGGCCTCTTTCTGCATCGCCGGAGCTTGTGCAAAAACTATAAAAGTGGCGTCGTTTGAGCCTGCGCCATTTGACCTCTCGGCATCCACCAATCCGAAGCTTGACCACAACGGGGAGCCATGCGCATTGATAAAGGTGCCCATAGGCGATGGAATAGACGACATTACTTTCGAGGGGAATATTATAGAGAAGATAAACGATGGTTCCGAAATCCAGGCCTATATCACCGGTGGCACAAAGCAAATCGTGATTAAAGCCGCCGGATGCGCGCCCCTCAGGATAGTATTCGCCGAGCATGGCGTATACCGTCTTTTCCCGAAGCAGGTGTACAATCTCGCCCTGCTGGCTGCCGATTCCCCTACGGAGCCATCGGCATCTGCACCTGCACCCATAAGCATCCACGAACTGCTCGACAATTCCGACGGCGATCCTATCGACGAGATGGTTGCCCGTGCCAATCAGCTTTATGCCGCCGGCGAAGCGGCTCAGGCTATTCCTCTGCTTCAACACGCGGCCGACCTGGGCCACACGGAGGCGCAGCTGTCACTGGGCTTGCTTTATGAGAATGGTGTAGGAACCAAGCCCAATCCCACACTGAAGCCCGACCCGAAGACGGCTTTTATCTACGTACAGAAGTCGGCGCAGCAGGGCTATGTTCCGGCCCAGAAGGTGTTGAGCCGTTATTATCTTACAGGTGTGGGAGTGGATGCCGATAAGGAACGGGGCGACTTCTGGCGCATGGTTTACGACAAGAATACCGGTCCGCAACAGATTTCCGGGAACATACAGATGGAAGAACGAAAGCCTGAATATCCGGGTGGTGATAGCCAACTTTTTGCAGACTTAAACAAGAAAATGGTTTATCCCGGCGAAGCACAGGAAAATGGAGTGACTGGCAAGATTATTTATCAGTTTGAAGTGGGCAAAGACGGCTCGGTCTCAAAGATAAAGGTGGTTCGTTCTTTAAAGGTACCCCCCTTCCGCGATGCAGTGAAAGGTGAGGACGCAGCTCAATATATTCTGGAACGATACAACTATACAGTTGGTTATAAAGCCGGAATTAAAGCGCTTGAAAAAGAGGGCATAAGAGTAATTTCCGAATTAAAGAAATTTTATCCCGGAACGCAAAACGGCACCCCTACTAAAATGACCTATACATTACCGATTACTTGGAGCTTAAAATAAGGACTATGAAACGTTTACGATTGATTTTACTCATATTGACTGCTGTAGTAGTGCCACATCTAACATTCGCACAGTCAAATAAACTTAACATTGAGGGCATCCGTGCGCTGCAGAGCGACCTGAGTGCATCCGTTTATTCCCGCAATGATATAGCGGGAAAAGCATGTGCCCTCGTCAAGGTCGCGTTCACGCAGCCCGGAGCCGAATTTGAGGGCAACGTGATAGGCACCACCGAGTATAAGGCCGGTGAATACTGGGTATATATTACCGCCGGCTCGAAATATCTGAAAATGAAGCACGCCGACTACACCCCGCTGATGATTCGCTTCGACGAAACTACCGTTGGACCTGTTAAATCGAAAAATGTGTACGGGGTAAAGGTGGCCGGTAGTGCATTGTCAAGTGTGTCCGGCGGGGAAGCGGAATTCCGGATAGCGCATCAAAATTACGATAATAATGAGTACGAAATTGCAGTTACGTGGCTGGAAAAAGCTGCTAAAAAGGGCCATCCTATAGCGCCGAACGACTTGGCTATCTTATACCAACATGGCATAGGTGTGCCTGTAAATTGGACTGCCGCACAGGAATATTACCGCCAATGCGGTAATGACTTCGGAGCAAGCAGCTATTATCGGATTCTTAACATCTATATTAATCAGTATCATTTTGATGAACATGAATATTTAAAAATGATGACAGGTTCTTTACCCACTATCTTTTTTGAATTAGATGAGAGCGAAATAAGGCGCGATGATAAGCTCATCCTTAAATATGTGGCTAATAAGATTAGAAGTAACCCCAATAGCGTATACCTAATCCACGCATATCAACCCAACATTACCGGCACTGAGGCCATCAACCAACGAATACTGCAGCAACGTGCCAAAAACGTTTATAACTATCTGGTATCTTGTGGTGTGCCCCCGGCTCAACTCTCTATACAATCACAAATGGCCGGAGGAATAGATGTAAACGAAGCTGCGCTCTACAGTGCTGTAATGATTGAAAGAATGTAACTACTGAGAAGATTAAGAAATGACCGGACCAATCATATGAAGCACCTGCGACTTTATACATTGATACTTAGCGCGATAATGGCACTATTGCCGGCCGCCCAGGCGAAAGAGCTCAACATCGAGGGCATACGCGCGCTGCAGAGCGACCTGAGCGCATCCGTATATTCCCGGAACGACAGGGCAGGAAAGGCGTGCGCCATAGTCAAGGTGGCGTTCACCGAGCCGGGAGCCGAATTTGAGGGCAACGTGATAGGTACCACCGAGTATAAAGCCGGTGAATACTGGGTATATATCACCGCCGGCTCGAAGTATCTGAAAATGAAGCACGCCGACTACACCCCGCTGATGATTCGCTTCGATGATACCACCACCGGCCCGGTCGAAGCAAAAAAGGTGTACGGCGTGAAGGTAACGGGCGGAGCCCGTGCCCAAACCGTCACTTTCAAGATCACGCCACCCGACGCCATACTCACTGTGGATCAAAAAGAGTACCCCACCGTGAATGGCGTAGCGGAAATTGCTCTCTCGCCCGAGGAACATGCTTATATGGTAGTAGCTCCCGGCTATAACGGCTACGGCAATAAATTCATGGTTTATGAAAACCGTGATAATAAAGTATTTGTAGAACTTGACCGCAAGGAATTGTACTCCGAAAACGTGCAGGCATCGAAACCGGCTCCCCGCTCGGAGAACGACCTGCAAAAAATCACGGTTAATTCTTCCGACTATGGCATGAGCACCATAGATCTGCTTATGCAAGGCAACGAATATGAAGATGACCGGGTTTACAATATTGCTATGGTAGAGGAGAAGCCCGAATTTCCCGGGGGCGAAACAGCGATGTACAAATGGCTTAGCGACAACCTGTTTTATCCAAGTCAAGCAGCGGAAGATGGCACTCAGGGCCGCGTTATTGTGGAATTCGTAATTTCGAAAAACGGATATATAGAGAATGCACATATAGTGCGAGGCCGTCACCCGGCGCTTGATAAAGAAGCCCTGCGGTTGGTTAACTCGATGCCCCGATGGAAACCCGGACACAACAATGGTGTTCCAGTCAAGGTCACATATTCTCTGCCTGTAACGTTCAAACTTCAATAGCCACAACAACCAATAAAATGAGTGTTTCAACGGCTCGTCAATAAGTGATTCGTCAAAGAAAACCACAGGTTCACACAAGAAGCCGGCAAATGCTTGACTTCACCGGCTGCGGGTGGTAAATTCGCATCATAATCATCTAAAACTTCAAACTATGGATACTGAAAACATCAACATCAAGCCTGAAAACGAAGGCGCCGAAAACAAGCGCGAGAAGAACTCGAAAGCAAAGAAAGCTGCAGGAAGTGCCGCACGCTTCGCCGGAGCCGTGGGCCTGGGCGTGGCAGGGGCAATGGCTGCCGATGCCATGAATCTTGCCGGTGAAGATGCTGCCGACGTGGCAGCTGCCGCCCACGACCTTCACGAGGACGCACCCGAACCCGAACCTACGCCTGGTGACGAAATAGTGGAAGAACCGGAGGAATTCGACCCCAACGATATCATGATCGAGGAGGGTGATGAGATTATCCTTGAAGGCGAAATGGCCAATCCAATCGAAGAGGCAGCCGGCGGCGACGAGCTCGCCATGATTGATGAACTGGAACCCATTACCGGAGACGATCACTTCGATACCGCCGATAATCTTGCCATGATCGATGACGAACCTGAAGAGCCTGCTTTCGATCCTGAAGGCCAGCTCATGGCTGGAGAGGACGACGAGCCCGGCATCTGGGACGGATCCGAGACCATGGACGACCCGGAATCCTACCTCGCCGACGGCGGTGCCGAACTCGGCGAACCGGATATCCTCGACGATATTCTCAACGCCTAAATGATACATATATGCGTAATCTCATAATCAAAATAAGCCTCGCGGCCGCCATCTCACTGAGCCCCGTCGCAGCCACTGCGCAGCAGACCCTTCAGGAAGCCACAGACAGCATCAAGAACGTGCTGGCTCAAGCCAAAAAAGGAGACGCCACGGCTCAAAATGAAGTGGGCGGATGGTATTACCGCGGCCGCCACGTGAAGCAAAACTACAAAGAGGCTCTGGAATGGTGGACAAAGTCCGCCAAACAGGGCAATATCAAGGCTATAGGCAATCTGGGCCTGTGTTATCGCACCGGCCACGGCGTGGATGCAGATTCCACAAAGGCTTCGCAGCTGTTTCTCCGCTCGATAAAGGGCGGCAACAAAGCTCTGTTCAACCAAAACGTGGAGCAGGCGGAGAAAGGCAGCGTATTCAGCAATATGCTGATTGCCGAGTGTTTCAGCAGCGGCATTGGCGTGAAAAAGGATATGGCTAAAGCGATGCCATACCTAACCAGAGCCGCGAAGAAAAACAGCGTAGAGGCACAAAGAGAGCTCGCGCTCACACTGCTCAACAGCAAGAAGGCGATGGAAGCCGCACCCTGGTTCAAAAAAGGTTCAGAGAACGGCGATGCCACCTGCACTTTCTACTATGGCAAAATGCTGGTGGAGGGCAAGGGCGTAAAGCAGGACAAAAAAGGCGGCGCCAACTATCTGCTGAAAGCTGCCGAAGCCGGATTCCCGCAGGCGATGTTCTACGTGGGTAATTGCTATATGAACGGCGACGGCCTAACCAGGAATGCCGAGCAAGCCGTGAAATGGTACAAACTTGCAGCCGGCAAAGGTGTGCATCAGGCGCAATGGGACCTCGCACAATGCTACCGTGAGGGCAACGGCACTCCCGTGAACTACGATCAGGCACTATACTGGTATGCAGAAGCAGCCGCCAAGGGCCACGACCGCGCCTTCAAGGAGCTGATTACCGATTCTATCGCCGACTCTCCTTTCGTAGCATATATGAAAGGCATGAAAGCCTATCTCGCCAAGGATTATGATGCGGCGCTAAAGGAGTTTAAAACCGTGGAAAAAGCCAAGGTCACGGATGGCGACGTGATGGTGGCCGCGATTATGGCAAATCCGGGCTATTCAAAGTATAATCTCAAGAAAGGCGTGAAGCAGCTCGAAGAAGCAGCCAAGACGAATGCGCAGGCAAAGTATCTGCTGGCCGGCCTGTACGAGGCCGGAAAGGGTGTGGAGAAAGACATGCCTGTGGCCGTAGAACTCATGACCGGCGCTGCCGAAATGGGTTACGGAGCTGCCGAATGTGCCCTGGCCGACATGTACTTTGAAGGCCGCGGCGTGGAGCAGGACTACGAGAAGGTCGTTGAGTGGTATGCCAAGGCTGATAATCAGGGACAGCTCACCGAAAACGCCGCCAAGCGCTACGCATCATGCTATGAGGATGGCAAAGGCGGTCTCGAGGTGGACAAAGCCAAGGCCGAATCTATACTCAAAGCCAATCATAAGAGCCGGATCGCCGAAGTGCTGAAACTCGTTTGATTCCATGTAAACTACCGCCGGGGAGCCTCGTGGCTCCCCCGGCGATAAACTACCAATTATCTTATCCATGAAGCTTAAACTGATAACGGTTCTTTTTTTTATTTCTATCTTCTTTCCCTCGGTTGAATCAATTGCCGGAGACGCGCCATCATTTTCTCAACAGACCGATAATTCCAATATATACCTAAAAAACGCTTATTCGGCATTAAATTCAGGACAGCTCAACAGGGCCCGCAACTACTACAAGCGATATAAGGAAATCTCAGGTAAATCGGATTCCTTATTCGAATCTGAACTAAGAAAGGCCAATGGCTCATATATATGGACCGAGAAAGAATTGTTGTCGGCTGGATTCAAGGTTACGAAAAACTTCGATGATCATTTTAATGACCGGATGAGATATGCCACTATCTCAAACGGCAAAGGACTAAAAGGCCTGATACAGGATTCCTATAAGGATGCGGAATTAATCTCCGGATCTATCACACGAGGATACATCAACGGTTTGACTCTTCTGAAAAATAATGATTGCATGGAATTGGCATACGTGTGCATGGGAAAAGTCATGGCCCCGTCGATAGCGGTTGTGGAAATGCCGTTTATGACTGTGGATGGAGAAGATCCTCATAAGGCTGAAAGGGATTATCTTTTTATAAATGAGGACGTAGTGATGGATCAATACAATTTTAAAACGGGAGAAGGTGATGTAGATTGGATTCCATATATAAGGCGCATTTTTTCTCCCGACGTCACAAATCAGAAGTTCCTGTACAATTTATCTATCGGAAAGGTAGATATGAACGCGATAAGGCGGCATTTCAGCAACTTCGTGCGCAAAGAAAACAAAATTCCCTCACATCTTTGGGGATACAAATGACAACACCTGCAATGAGGAATCCTCAAAGCTTCAACACGTGGCTGCTCTACGTAATTATAATTATCCTTAGTCCTGTTGCCGTCTTTTCTCAAAATTTGGCAGTAAAGAAGTTTGAAACGGCCACATTGGACCTGTCGGCAAGAACCAATCCCATCAAGGATGCGAATAGAGAGGACTGTGCGTTGCTTAAGATTTTTTCTCCCGATGCAATCACAAAAGTTGAGGGCAACGTAGTAAAGGAAGTCGACAATGCAGGTGAGCACTGGATCTATCTGTCGCCCGGCACCAGGAATGTGAGAATATTCACTTCGCACCATTCTCCTATAACGGTGAATTTTCATCAATTTATCAATAGCGGTGTATCGTCGCAATCCACTTATCTATTGGAATTGCAAAGCGACCTGCCCGTGGAGATTCTCTATGGAACTACAAATCCGCTTTCTCCTGTAAGGATGTCGGGCGCGGGAAGTGACACCCGTCCCGCATGGTGGAATACGGATGAGGCCGGACTGTACGTTGGGATTTCTTGCCCGTCTTATGACGGTGAATCAGCCAAATTATCGGCTATCTCTAATGCCATAACTCTATATGCTCAATCTATTGGTGCGGAAGTGGTGTATACCGCTTCTGTACAATGCGAAAATGATTCAACTGAATACAAGCAAATGTACAAACTAAGCATGCGGGATTTCGATATCAGAATCCTTCAGGAATACTATAATCCTGATGGTGAATACTTCGTGCTGTGCAAATTTTCGCGGGCAGAAAACAACACCAATAAATTTGCGTGCAATTGGTATTTTTTTGATGATGAAAAATCAGGATATTTGAGTTATGAATCCGAATTCCTGGGTAAAATCAACATAAGCGCCATACACTGCCATTATAATTACAGTTGCGACTGGAACCAAGACAACATCAATTTCGCTGCCTTTATAAATGACAATCGTATTTTTGAAAAAAAGCTCAATATCTCGGCTATTCATGATAATCTCACCGATATGAAGCTATGCGGTGGTACAGGATTCAATCAGTTGAGATTGATTTCCTCCCTGCCCTGCCTTCCGGATTCGGTTTCGATAAATAGCACCACGCAGGAATTCGACAATGGGGACTCTTTTGCTCTTTATATGATAACCGGTTCCGGCATCAGCGTTCCGCGGGAATATAAAATTCTTGAATGTGATGATGATGTATGCACTTTCAGCATACCGGAAAGATTTCCGGCCCACAAATCGCTGCAGCCGCTAATTCCGGCCGAAGATATAGATAAGACCGGCCTGTCAAGCAATTATTTTCGCGATTATGGCTTCGCTGCCGATGGATTCGCAAAATCTATCTCTCTGGAACACAACAAGAACGTGGCATTTCTAAATAGCATTCCGTCAATATCCAGGCAAATGTACTCGAAAGGAACGGAAAAAAACGCTATCACGGGTTTTGCAGAAAACGCATACACACGGTGTGCGATATATCCCTTGTGGTATCTGGATTCCGCAGAAAAAACAAAATATCGGAACAGAAAGCACAAATCTGATTGGGAACGGTATCAATCCGCCTTGGAATCTCAAGTGCGTATTATACTCCCCAAATAGAGCACGAAACTGAAAAATCTTTCATCTTCAATGACCCGAATACTATACCTTTTCTCGTTTCTCATCATAGCCATTTCAGCGCATAGTGAAACCGTTACCCTGTACAACGATAACGGCAACGGAGGAATACACCGGTCCACAGGCCGGCTTGTGATTGATGAAGGGCAATACTACGTGGATTTGGATGTGCCCTCCTATAACGGCAAAACCAAAGTAGAGCATCTGAAAGTATATCGTGTAAAGGACTCGGCGAGACTGCTGTACAATCAGGACAAGTGGGCCGAGAAATACCGGTATGTGGTAGAGCGTAGCCGAAGCTTCTTCTCCACCACTCCATACTATTTCAATATGAGCTCAAAATGGATACCGTCGCAAACAGAAGACCCCGAAGACCCGGATCGCGTAATACCCATAAAAAAGCTCACAGCATATCGCTGCAATCTTCACGACGAGCCGGAAGCCTTTAAAGTGGTGCTGGTAAAGACACAGGGGAAATATCTGCTGTATCATGGCGACGATTTCTTCTGCGCCCGCATTGAGTCGAATGCGCGGCCGCTTGATTTTGCGCCTACATGGGCGAGACAGTTCAAATATCGCTCGAAGATATCCGGCTTTAACGTTTACTTCAATATCTCCAATGGCAAGTAGGTGATTATTCGCTCAGGAAGCGGTCGCGGGCAGAGTGGAAGAGAGTGAAGTAGTGCTTCATGTTGTCGAGTTCCCACCAGGGGCACACGTCCACCGGATTGTGGTCGAGGTTATAGATTTTGGCGCCCTGCATGGACAGGATGAAAGGGGAATGGGTGGAAATCAGAAACTGACAGTGGGCGTAGCGGGCGAGGTATAAAATCACATCGGAGAGTTTCATCTGGAATTCGCACGACATACTGTTTTCGGGCTCGTCGAGCAGATAGAGGCCGGGCTTCTCGAGCAATTCTGTGAGCTTCATAAGGGCAGTCTCGCCATTACTGAAGCCACGCTCCATCTTGCCTATGCTTTCGAGCAGGTATTTATTGAAGGTGTAGCCCGTTCGTTGCTGATTATTAGCTTTCTGGAATTTCGCGGCTTTCAGGAAGCGGTCCACGTTGTAGCCGGTCTCGAAGTTGATATGGCGCGGAACCTCGGGATGCGCGCTATATTCCCGGAAGAGGGCGCGGCTCTTGTTCAGCTTCTTATCGTTGTTCAATCTCGCTTCGAGCATCCAGTGGAAGATGTCGTCGCTGGTGAGCACCGTGGTTATATCTTTGATGTCGTATAGGTGTTTTCGGCCGTCCGACACTATGAGGGAATCGTCGGGCAAGTCTTCTCCTGCCTGATAGTAGCACCTGCTCACATATTCGCTAAAGTACGGACCCGAATTAACGCGGGAATTGCGCCGGGCTTGAAGTTTTTCGCTTATAACGTTGATTATGGTGGACTTTCCGGAGCCGTTGCCGCCGTAGAGTATAGTGACGGGCTCGAAATCCAGCGACCAAAGCCCCATCGACGATGTGATGTGGAAGGGATAGGTGTGCTCGTCGTAGAACGACCCCAACGGCTTGTCGTGATACAGGTTGTCGTTCTCCAAATCAGGGAACGTGAATTTCTCTATATATTTCATGCAGGGCTCGGTTGTTGGAGGTGAACTATCAGTTTTGTGCGAGTTTAACTACGCTATCATAGGCGCATCGGCGCTTTTCGGTCAATATCAGTATACCTTCGTTGAGAAGGCGGCCTATGCAACGGAAATAAAATTGATCGGTCGTGGGCCAGCCTCTGGGAGCATAGCCTATGGCTTTGCCCAGTAGTTCATGACCACTCAATGAGCCGTTCTTTAACAGAGAGATTATATGATCGCTCACTTTCTTATGGCTAAGATGGCAAATTTCGTATCCCCTGAGCCGGAAATACTCGGCCGAGGGAATGTTGAGCCTGTCGAAGTCGTCGCCCAGTTGCCGGCGTTGATCTGCGTTGAGTTCCACGGCATAGCGGCTGCATATCTCCAGCTCCGGGTTTACGATAGCTAAGGGCATATAGTCCGAGTGCACCCCCTCCGCATGAATAACGCTTACCTTGCCTTTGAATTTCTTGGCTATATAACGCAGGAGAAGATGGCTGCGCACGTCGTGAGTAAGCACCATCACAATTTCGCGGGCGCGCGGAAGCCTTACTTTTGCCGCAAGATCGCCTTCCTCAAAGGGATGGACTATAGCTTTGCACATTGCAGCCGGACCAAGGAGTAGCTCCATCTGACCTTTAATGCCTTCATGAGCCGTCAAGTACACCTTATCGGATGCTATCTCATGCAATTCTTGCGCCGGCGGAAAAATCTTCGCGACGTATTCATCGAACTGAGCCCGTTCCTCGCCGGTGGGAAACACCGGACGCAGGGCCGGCCCAAATTTATAATGCCTAAGAAAAGCTTCCCGCTCCTTCGGAGTACCCGACACGCTGTAGAAAGCCTTCATCCGGCGGATATATTTCTCCTCATCTTTCGATAGCGGCCCGCGACTGTCTTCCGGTAGAAAATTCTGACGGTTAAGGCGAATAAACGGCATCCAGCCGTATTGCCGGGCAATCTCGCAGAACACGTCGAGGCGCTTCCTATCTTCTTCCGACGCCGTTTCATAATCGAGGCCGTACAGTAGATGCCAGGGGTCGAAGATGGCGTGCTCCATCAGATAGCGCAGCTCCATGTGGTTGCGTATTATTCCGAATGTGGCGTTGGCCTTCTGATATAAGCCCGGACGGAACACATGCATGAACATCTGCATCCAATAGCCATGCTCATAATCGGGGCAACGGGCCAAGTCCTTAGTGCGCTCAAGCACTATTGGCGAGGGCGTATAAGTTTTATCTATTCGGGGAAAATATGTCATCAGATTCGTTGTTACTCGCTTGAGTAAATCCTGCTCCTACTCGATATAAATGCTATGGGTTCATGCGGTTCTGGCATTTCAAAGATTTCACTATCTTCTTTGAATTCGATTGGCCGGTAGGGTCTTTGAAATCTGCCGCAATGAAGTTTGATGTATTCAAAAATCTTCAGACACTCCGCCCTGGGAGTATCTGTGTACTCCAAATAGTATATTGCCACTCGCAGGCACATCATTTTGTAGCGTTCGTAGAGTTTTGAATCTCTCTTCAACGGGATTTTGAACGGCTCGGCACATTTTCTTTCGAGATATTTCATGTGCTGCAATATCTCATCTGTATTTCCCGTATCTACGAGATCTACCAGGTTGAGAATGGACGAAATCAGAGCTAAACGCGCATCGGAATACTTGGAGCGCAGCGACCGGGCCGTATCCCGGGCCCAACCCAAGAAATCGGGCTTCCACATTTTATAGCCAAATGTCCACTCGATATACATTGCCGCTACATAGGCAGCATCTGCAAGGTAATTGTCTCTCGCCTCCGGCACCCGGCAGCCATCGGCGGAGCACACACACTCATGTATAACCCTCCGGGTCTCTCGCACGTTGTACCTGGAAGGAGAATATTGCTTTTCGATATGCGCACGGAAACTGCACGATTCATCCAGCTCCCTGCGTATCTCGTCCAAGGGGATGCCGAGCTCGATGCTCAATTGCTTTTTTTTCTGCCTGTTCATCGTCGTTGATTATTATCCGCAAGGGATGAGGCCTCGCGCGGAGGCGCAGAGAAGTCTTAAGATCCTAACGGCCGGCCAGCTTGGCAGTGAACTTCTCGGCCAGCACATCGCGACGCGTGGCCCGGTAGTAGTCGCGGGCAAATTCGTATAACCGGTGCGTCACGTCCTCGCGGCCTTTCTGCTCTATCACGGGTATCAACTTAATTATATGCTCGAAGATGTCGGCTTCCACGGCAAAGGCGTTTTCCATGCCCAATTCCTCAATTTGCGAGATACAATCATCAAGCGCGACGCGCAACTTGACCATGGCTGCCTCAGTAGAGTCGGTGAAGCGTCCAGTCTTGGCGAAAAACTCAAGGAGATACTCATTGCATTGCAGCACGCCTTTCCAACAGTCCCAATACAAATCAGGCTGAATTTCTTGGCTTTCAAATTTTTGATAAAGAGACTCTTCAATTGTTGATATGATAACTCCCGCGCCTTCAAAGTCCTCATCATCGTCCATTAGCTTAAGAAGCCACCGTACGAGCACCTGCGGGCATCCCGAGGGATTTACAATCCAGAAATTGCCGCCGAGCTGTTCACCGATTGCACGGCATCCGATTAAGACCTGGTCACCATCCGAAAAGCCATACCTCGACTCGTCATCATCAGCCGCGATGAAGAGCAGCAACGCACGCAGCCACAGCACCATCCCCTCGCTCTTGAGCCGGAACGGGCAACCATCGAAAGACACGGTGGTGCGGCCCGTAACCTCTTCAAATGTCCACTCCTTCGGCCTGCGGCTACTTGCCGCAAGCATATCGGCCTGAATCTCCCGGGCACGCCGCAGGCTATAATCGTCAATAAATTCGTCTACTGTCATGATTCTTATATTACTCGGAAAAGCCGTATTCTTCCTTAAACCGTTCTAATTCCTCCCGAGAAATCGAAGCCCCTTTATCTTCTTGGGCGCACATCATATCGCTATATGTCACTTGTGCCAAAACTTCTGTTTCGGCAGGATTATCATCGCCGGTATATACCACTTCAATCGCGATGGAACGTTCATCCTGGTTGGCAATAAGGCTCACCTTCCCGGCATATTTACTTCCATTTACGTGGAAGCACAGCCTCCCTTGACCGGCCTCCACATCATGCAGCAACCAGTTGCGAGTCATATCCGAGCCCATATATAACAAAGCCCAGATTTTATTGTCGGTTCGTAATTTTTCTTCCATATTTATAAATCTTTTTCACCCGCATTTATAAATCTTCCTCACTCGCTCCGAGCGGCACTTGGGGCAGCGGCACTTCGCGAGCAATCCCCATAACGGCGACGGCGCAGGATCACTCAGCACCTCCGGGTGCATCAGCGGCTCGATCATGCTCTCCAGGCGGCTCCACTCGAATTTCTCGCCGCAATCCAGGCACACGTAGTTCTTCTTACTCATCATCTGTTGATTATTTAAGTTCCAGATCAATAGTTATGTCATCATAGCCAATCGCCACACTATTAATCGCGTCTTTCTCTATCTGCTCGCCCACGTATCTCGGCCAAGAAATCTGGATGGCTATACATTTGTCACTGTCTGCTTCCGCCCCCTCATTTAGCTCATGATTCCTATTATTTAGAAGTGCCACAACGTCGGCAATCAGCTTATTGAACTCCGTAGGACAGCCATACGACACCATCACGGTTTGGCTCTCATCGTCGATGCGCAGCGTCACGGGGACTTCGATGGAAGCTACAGTAGCGTTTTGCGATTGCTTCACGCTCAGCTCATCCACTCCCGACTGCGATGAATCCACACCGTTGTCATAGTCTACCTCCTCAACATCGCCGTTTTCCAGGCGAATAAACTTCATCGGTTTCATTTGTTATTTGATTATTTTAGTTCAGCTTCGATTTCCAGCCCGTCGGCAGTCACCGCTATGTCGTTGAGGGCCAACCCTTCCGGGTATAATCTGTTGACCACCATTAAAAGATACATGGGGTAAGGGGCGCGGTACAACCCACTACGTCTTGTTGCCCACTCCAGGGCCGAAGCCACATCCTCATCCGTAATCGGCTTGATTTTTTTCTTGGATGCTGTGGCTTCATCAATAAAAGCCTCCTTTTCGAGGCTGACCGAAATGACCACAGCGTCGTGACGCACCTCGTCGATACGGATATATCCCGACACCTTAATGGAGCGGTAGTGCACTTTTTTCGGCTCCACATAGGTGATGTGCACTTCTTGGTCTCCCACCCGGGCCAGCTCCACATCCACACCATAGCGTATCTTCACGCGCTCGGCAATTTCGACAAATGAAATGTTGATGGTCATAGTAATTGTAATTTATTTATCGGCTTTACTACCTCCGCAAATGAAATTTGCATAGAGGAATCTTTTCATTATGATTGACTTTACGGATTGCCCAAATTCTTTTTACATTTTGGGCACGTCAAGTCGCCCCATGTAAATTCATTAATATCTCCTGTCACTCCCTCTGCTACTTTACCAGCTCCATTTTGAATAATCGAGCCATTATTGCGAGTAAAGTAACTAACAGCCAATTGTGTACCAAATTTAACTACACCCTCCAAGGTATAGATTCCACATCTCCCGGCTTTAGACCAAGCGGATTCTTCAAAACGATGCCCACAATGGGGGCATCTGATTTTCTTACTCATAGTCTTATATGATCAATAAATATGAATCTTTGCACAGAAACAAAAGGTATCACTCTGGCACTTGGATGTATGCATATAATATTTTATCGTTATTAAAGTTATTAATGTTGGCTACGATATTACCACATTACTGATTGTAATTATATCCTTGCATGGGTTTACCTTATTCCTTTTTCGATTATTTGTTTTGCTTTTATTGGTTCTCTAATAAGCCAGTCAAGAGTCAGCAAAGCTGCCGGATAGGTCATACCTTTGAAACGGCTCATCAATCCATCTGTAGAATAGCCTTCTACCTCAATAATCGGCATAGTAAATTTTGTCAACCATATATCCAATGCCTCTTTTAATTCGGGAGCCATTTTCTGTAGATTAACGGCCGTTTGCTCTGCCGCTTCTATCGGATAGCCGCGTTTTACGAGTGTTTCAACCAACTGTTTCATATTCAGGTTGTCTTTTAAAAAAAGCGCAAAGCACATCTTCAGCAAATGCCCGTGCATCTGCTTCGACAGGTTGCATTGCATAGGCTTCAA
Organism: uncultured Porphyromonadaceae bacterium; assembly: GCA_947176585.1. Taxonomy (GTDB): domain Bacteria; phylum Bacteroidota; class Bacteroidia; order Bacteroidales; family Muribaculaceae; genus CAG-873. Next base: position 9,955 of record CAMWRI010000007.1, on the reverse strand, counting down.
AACCGCATAATTCTGCATTTTGATAGCCTATTTCAAATTCATTCCATTTCCAGTTTGTAACTTCTCCGCTGCGAGGGTGAACCGGATTTTCATTAATATTATAATCTTGATATGCGTGCCGTCCTTCGTGCACTAAAGTATCTAAAGTTTCTTTATAACTGTTGAAATCGGTAGCATTTACATAACGGGCATTCAAGGTTATAGACTTATCATCTGAGTAGTAGTTCCCATATTCTCCCACCGGCATATCGCTTATTTTTATAGAGCAAGGAAATCGATGAGAAATTTCAGCAATCTTGTTCTCGGCGTCTTGAAGAATATGCATCCGTTCTGATGGCGACAAATTTACCCAATTCTCGAAATTCAATTCGTGGAAGCCAGAAAGACAATCGCTTATCTCACTGATCTGCACAGAGTCTTCAGGCGCTTTTTGAATTCCCTCTATCTTTTGACTGTATTTTGGGGTTTCGAGCGGAGCATTCAGTTCCGATTCTTCAATTTTGTGTAGTATGCCGGAAATGTCCACACTTTTAAGGAGACATTCTTTAGATTTTTCTATGTTTTCAAATCCAAGCATATAGCACACATTAAAAATGATTACCAATCATATTTCTACGTTCTTCCACCTGAAAATGGCCTCCACTTAGAAAATATTCTTTGCGATTTGCCACAAGGTCGATATCGCGATTACTGAGTTGCCTGATAATACTGGCTCGTGATTCGGGATTGTTGAAGATATTAGCAGAATTGATAAATGGCTTGCCTACATACACTTCAAACTTATCGCCCTTTTTTATGTCATTACCATGGGCAATGTGCATGTCGTGCTTAGCAGTTAGAAAAAATGTTGACATAGTACTAATTATTCTTTAGAGATTCATAGCGAGCCTTCCAATATTGGCAACGTTCTGATTTGAACATAGGGCGTTCAATCTCAGAGGTCTTAGTTTTATCATGAAGAACTGCATCGTACTGCTTATGCTCAGAATCAGTCAATTCCGCCAAGGGGCTATCCGTCTTTTGACCTATGTGATGCAAATTTATGCGTTCTCCATCGCGTCCATAAGGTGCTTTCCCTTCTTTAATAAGGTCTAAGTTGGTTTTATTAGCCCATTTATCAGCAACCTCATCACCATACAGCGAGCGCATACGGTCGATTTTGTCTTCAGGTATTTTTGCATCCCAATCGATATCTGTACGTTCAAGGTTGCCGTTTACTTCCTTAAGATTAGCTTCTAAGTAAACTGCAGCCTCTTTATCCGACTTTATAGAATCAATAGTAGCTTCACTCCAGTCTGTATTTTCGATTATCTCCGCTTTTACTTCTTCAGATAATCCCATATCCTCTGGTTCTATATTATCTGATATAGGGCGGTTTAACTCTTCTTCCGGGAGCAGGTCATTACTGACATTTTCATTGGGCGTTTCTACACACTCCATCATCGGATCTCGGTCCAAGCCTATAGGAGAATCCAAGTCTTTTTCAAGTGGTTTCAGCATGGAGTTTTCTCCATTAGTAGCTTCTTTTATTTCTTTGAGAACCTGGCCTAATTCATCCATATTTTAATACTTTATGATTAATGGCCGTGTGAAGAACACCTCACACGGCCATTTGAAGTGTTGTTAATTCTTGAGATTTCGTGCTGCTTTAAGCCAGTCGCTGTATTTCCTGAGACTTACTTCATCTCTTGTCGAATAATCGCGCAGCAGGCTCTGGATTATCGGCATATCCAATTCCTTAGGGATGTCGTTCATTGTATCGTGTATTACGGCTTTAAGTCCGGATGTTAACTCATCGAAGCCCGACTTCGTTTTTACAATCTTGGCCACACGCTGTTTAATACCGAAGAGTCCGGATATTACCCACGAGAATTTCACGAATTCATTGTTATCCCAGATGGCTGCTTTACCACTTTTCTCATACTCCTGCACTGCTTCAAGCACGTTGATTTTCACATACGTTGGAAGTGCCGAACTTGAGATGTGGCCTTTAATGACTTCAAGATCGAAATCCAGGGGTTGTGAAACTTTCGTCTGGAACATGAATTTCAAGATTTCTACAACCAGCGTATTGATGTCGAAAATCTCGGAAACGTCTTCCTTGAACTCGTACTCATGACGAGAACCGGAGTATTTTTCGATATGACACAGTACCGGTTCTTCCCAATCGTTCTGATATACAACGGCAACACCGGTAGGTAGCTTGGCAATCTCGTCAATCTGGCAATCCTTCATGGCCGCCGATTTTCCGGCTACCTTGCGGTCCGACTCTTCGGGCAGGCGCATTATGATTTTCGTATTGGTGTTGCGGATTGCGGATATATCCACAGCCCCCGGAGATTGATCTACGATAATGAACCCTTCGCCATAAGTACGCATCTCTGCTATAGCATTGGATATCATCTCCACCGATTTGCCTGCGATATTGCTCCCTTCGGCTGTTTGCTCCTGCGAGCAACGCTTCAGTAGATTATGAGCTTCTTCGAGAATAGTGACGTGACGCAGTTCGCTGTTTGATTTAATACCGCTGTTGGCTCTGTATTCATTAAGACGCATTATAAGTACGCCCATAATCAGAGCCTTGGTTTCCTGCGAGCCAATACGGCTTATATCCACTATCACGTTTTCGTCGAAAAGCTTCGCATCTCCGATTTCTTGTCCTGAGAATATCTCGCCATTTATGCCGTTGGCAAGAGACTTAACACGAGTTACCAGTGAACCTTTGTAATTGCTTTTTACTTCCTCGGAGTATTCAGAGAGTTCTATCACCGTCTCCAGTTCCCAGATAAGGTCTGAAAACGTAGGGAAGATTTGGCTCGAATACTTGTTGACAGACTTTATCAAGTCCCATCCGCAATCTTCGTAGGCATTAAGCACGGCTTCCTTGAGCACAGCCGGCATGGCCGCATACATTGGCCAGCACACGTTGAATATCTCTATCAGACGGTCGGCATGTTCGAGTACGTGCACTCCTTCGGTAAATTTGAAAGGATTTATTTTAAGCAGATTGGACGTCAATGGATTTGTGCCATACACGTGCTCCGTACCGAAAACTTTTTTATACTCACCTTTTGCCGGCTCAATTATCAGGAACTTTGCATCGGCTTCACGTATGCTATCGATGAGTTTATACACAGTCTCGCTCTTTCCGCAGCCGGTGGAACCGGTTACGAAAGTGTGTTGAGTGAGACTGTTTTTGTCAAGGAATACCTTATTGTATTTTCGGGCGATTCCCTGATCGAATATGCAACCGAGCTCAAACGGAACATAGGGCCGGTCGGATTTAATTGTACCCAATCTCACCACTTCCTTGCCCAATGAAGTGTGTTCAACCACCGGAAATCCCGGCACGCTTTTGCGTGGTAAGGCAAGAGCGATGGCCACTTCCTTGCTGCTAAGCATATTGGTAGGAGGCAGAGATATAGTATTTAACATTTGGTTCTGCCTGAAGGAGAAGACCGGATGCGACAGGCTGCACAGATACTTTGTAAGATTCGCGAAATTGGAGTCGGACTGTGCGAAGTACCATGTATTAATTGCCGATTGCTCCACTCCGGATTGTTCTCCTTGCACTATAGAACGATAGATAGACGCACCGGATTCGGCGGAAGCTCGATCTTCTCCGTACGACAGGAAATAGGCGCAAGTGGCCCAGAGTCCGGTGCTTTCCGACACCGCCATTCTTTCAAGCTGTTTATCAATCCTTTTCAGAATCTCCTGAACGTGCTTATCCTGAATCGTCAGAGTGAAATTCTTGGTCTCTCCAACGGTTGAAGTTTGGCCTTCAGTTTCAGTAAAACTTTCCGTACGATTTTCTGTAACTGCGTGCGACTTGTTTATGGTATTGGTTACGCCATTAGTCTCGCTGTCGGACTCAGATAATGTGTCTGTATCACTTTTGCTAAGTTGCTTCGCTCCAATCATGCCACCGACACCGGCCACTACTCCTGCACCCATCATTACTGCACCCAGTGGTGCGCCCACTCCTGTAGCGGTGAGATATGCACCGGCTGTTATAAGCGATTCCGAAAAATTCGCGGCTTTTCCCCAGAAGTTCTCCTTAGATTCCCCTTCGGTGTGCGCATGGGATTCAGATGTCGTGTGAGTACGAGATTGAGATTCGGATGTACTTTCTCCTGTTGTATCTGTAGTACCAACCGAATTCGAAACACCTTTGCTCCTGCTCACTGCATTTGCGAGAGATTCGTTAGTGGAATAGGCAAGTTGATGCGTAGATGCTGCCGACAGTTGAGAGTAGATATTTTCATATCCCAATCTTAGTTTGGCAATTTCAGCATCCGGAACATTTGTGGCAAGGATGATAGCTGTGTATCGCTTTCCTGCCATAGCCGAGGCAAATTTTTCGATACCCTGAACAAAAGTGGCATTCGTATATTCGCCCTTGCTGTTCTTGATAGCCGGCACGCCGGAACATATACTGATGGTCTTTACCTCCTCTTTAATATCGGCAATTAACTGTGCCTGCTTAGATGTTTTTTTGCCTACTCCGATCTCCGATATACCCGTGATTTCTGCACCCGGAAATTGTCCCATAAGGGCACGCTTAAGGGTGTCGGAATATGATTTGACAGATTTGTCGGTTGTGGACTCCAGTTTTACGCCCAGATAAAAATCGGTCTTATCTTTATGTCCATCCACAATCATGAACACCGATCCGTTAATGTAGGTCATGGCGCTGATGATGCTGTTGAATTTCTCTGTAGCATACTCATCTTTCTCGTAGACCATCTTATTGACCTTGAAGATGATTACCTCCTTCAAAGCGTCTTCGAGATTCCATTCCTCACCCATCGGCTCTATGCTCATATTGGAGAGTTTGGTGAGGTATTTTTTCAGCACCACGTTGTCCACCAATGTCAATGCCTGATTTGCGCCGAAGAGCCGCGAATCAATATTCATCAGCGGGGCGACGGTCTCCGGTTCCTTGTATTTGGGCAAATCACGGGCTGGATTGTCCGGCACAAGCTGTCCTTTTTGCGGCTCTCCCGCAATAGGCTCATTTCTATCCCATATCGAGCTCATTGGTTGCTATGATTTGTGCTTGTTTCTGTGATTGTATCAGAGAAAGTGGTGGTTTCACTATTACCGGTGCTTCGAGGTGACGCTATGGACTCTGTTTTTGAGTAGCAACGTGTAACGGTTTCTCACACTTCTATAGTAGTGCTGTGCGATTCGTTTATACCTTTAGATTTGCCATCGCTCATGCTTTCATATTCAGACTTAGAAGTTGTAGAGAAGCTGCAAGACGTCGATTCAGACGAAGTACTTCCTGTGGTTAAAGTTTCGCTAAATACCCCGGCGTGTCCATCACACGTGCTCGCGACTTTAGTTGCTGATTGTATTGTATTTTTGTTCTTGATGCTCATTTGTTGTTTTGGTTTTTATATAGAACACTACCGCCAATTGCAGCTGCGGCGAGGCCGGCGGCTGCGACTACGATTCTGCCCACAAGCAATCCGGTGCCACCCACAAGTAGTCCACCTACTGCCAAGCCCAAGTAAAGAGGATTCGGAGTGTTTTTGTCAGTACCATTTTCTTGCGATCGAGAATTGGACTTTCGTTCCTTTTCGTCAAGCGAATCGGCTTTATCTCGCAGCACACTTTTGGCCAGAATATAATAATACTCAAGGCGTTCTTTCGAGAAATTGTCGTCCAGATCATTTTTTGTGGCGAACAACAGCTCCTTTGTCCACTTTTCCCGGTTTTCTTCAAGTAGTCCCCCATCGTGCGGTTCGTATAGATTTGGTAAAGCCGTTTCCGCATAGGCTTTCATCTCCTTGAAGCTTTCACCCCTGGGATCGAGCATCATTTCGTTGGAGAGGCTGATACGGGTGCCCGTAAGGTTGCCCGTATCAACTTTCTGTTTAAATTGTTGTTTCATCGTCAGAAGTCAATTATATCCCTTACTCGTTGGGTGATTTCTTTGAGCCATCTGAGTTTTGCCTCGTTATTGGCAATCTCTACAGCGGTTGCTTTGGAGCTGGCCTCGGTCTGAGAAAGCGCATCTAGCTTGGAATTGAGAGCGGCATCAATTTTTACCAGCTCCTTTTTGAGATGGTCTTTCAGACGCAGAGTCTCATTTGCGATATGCTTTAGGGCAGATTCACGCGTGTGATTGAGCTGTTCTTGGATAGGCTCTATGTAGTCATGGGTTACTTCAACCATATCTACAAAATCTTTCCAGTCTGATTTCCACACTGTTTTATTGTAATCTATCGCGCCAAAAGTAAGAATAGAGCCTGCTTTACGCCAAATGCTTCCCTCTTCTTGTACGTACTTTCCGTGATCCTCTTCTGTTGTATTATCCTCGATTATATTGCTGAGGTTGGCCAGAGACATGGAAACCAGGCTCATAGGATTGAACGAAAGAGCCTGCGCATTGATACCCACATTTAGCGCTGCAAGATGCTTCTTATACTCATCGATGATTTTAGTAAGAGTGGTCTTGTAGGCCTTTTCGAGAATCTTTTTTAGTTCAACATTAAGCTGAGCATTAATCGCGCGGACTTGTTTTTCCATTGATTTACACATCATAATAGCCTTATCCTTTTTGACATGGTCATCGCCCGACATCATCTCACTGAGCCTGTTATTCACGCTGCCGATATAGGCAGAGAGCTCCTTTTTGGCATCGGCTGTGAGATCGATTTTGTCGATTTCCTGAGACAGATTCTTGGCCTTGTTGGCAGAAGCGATATTCTGCTTGATTGTTGCAATCTGTTTCTCAAGTTCCGCAGCTTTTTCCTTGTTCTTGGCAATATCATCCTCCACCTTGGCTATAGTGGCCATTTCTTCGAGCTTGCCGTTGAAAGCCTGAACAAGGTCCATAACCTTCTGAGTGCGGGCATACTTATTCACGTACATATTTATGGCCTTCTCGATGTTCACTATGCCGGTATGGATTTCCGTAATCTGCCTCCCCGATTCAGAATATCTTCTGGAAGCCTTGTCTTCCATCTGATTCTCTTTCGAGATTTCATCAAGAAGAGTGTCGATAGTATCGCGGACACTATTAGGCAGATTTGAGAATTCGTAGTATTTCTCCAGATGCATTTCCGGGTATTTTCTACTTCTTGTCGTAAAGCTCTTAAGCTCTGCGATATCGTCTGACTCATCTTCATCCTCTAAATCAATCCCATCATCAAATACTCGAAGCTGGAGAGCAGGAAGCGAGGCTACAGGGAAAATATTTGGATTAGCTATACCACTTTTTTCAAGAGCATTTTTCGCTTTACTAAGATAGTTAGGTACCGCGCCCTCACCCTCTCCTTTTGGACCCGGATTTAGTTTATCAACCTTATTAAATGCAAATATAAAACGTTCCCGACTCTGCTTGCCACCCTTGGCCATCTGACGGCAAATATAATCAAGGAGGTTATTTTCATCATCGGTACCGTTTTGCTCCATATTCATAACAAACAACACCAGAGACTTATCTGAATTGGCTATCATGCTATAAGTCTTCTCCTGATGGCTCTTATCACGAGAGTTATTCGGTCCGGGAGTGTCTACAATTGAGAGTCTCATGCCGGTAGATTGCACAAAAGGAATCTTACCCTTAAGTTCAACAGTGTTTACACGTTCGTCGTCATTGATTTCACTCATTGACGCAAGCGTAACATTGTCTATTTCAGCAACCTTGTTTCCGCTTTTATCATAGGCCACTGCAGTAAAATGATCACTATCGGTGTCGATTATTTTTACTATCGTGGCTGTTGTGGCTTCATTTGCAGCCGGCATAAGCTGCTGTTGAAGAATGGAGTTTATGAGCGTTGACTTGCCGGAACTCATGGTGGCCACAACGTTTACTTCAAAACTCGAGTCTTTTGCTTTCTCAAAAGCCTCAATGATTTCAGGTGCCTTTAGCTCGGGAACAAGTTCATTTGCCTTGATTTCTGCAAATATCTGATCAATAGTAGCCTCAACTTCATCGATATTGGGAGTGGCATGGTGAACACATTCGGCATTGATTTCATTGCCATAAGCATTTATGGCTGCCACTACGTCATTGTAGTCGGCAAGAGTTCCCGTGAACTCGATTTTGAAATTGCGGTCGCGATACTCCTCTATGAGTTTCTCGGGCAATGTCTCAATCCACTCCTGCAGGCGCAGGGCGCTTGCTGCCGACAACTTGCTGTCGGATTTTGGCGCCTTGCCGTCAACCTCTATCTGAGTCGTATTCAGATACGGATTGTACTTGATTCGGACATTTTTCATTGATTGGTATTTGGTTATTTGAGTAGTTTAATTATTTCGTTTTCAAGTGCTTTCAAGCCTGTTTTCTGATATTCGTGTTCAGATTCAGATTCTATATAGTTGTTTAAGTCAAAAAATGCTTTGGAGAAGCGGTGGCGCATCACTGCCAGTTCTTCCTGCTCTTCCTCATCTAATGATTTTTGTGCATTAAGTAAGTACGCGTACCAAGCCGAAACGGGAAAGACTTTAGGAGAGTCGAACCCTATTGAAGTAAGTTCCTTATGATAAACTGCAATCATTTTAGCAATATTATCCACGCCATTTTTGAAGCAATCCAGCTGATTCAGCACAAAAAGGACAGGTTTCTTATTATGGTTATGAAGAAGATCGAGAAGTTGACGCTCGTCGTTAGTGCCATTATACTGCCCATTCGATATGAAGATTACCATATCGAAATTCTGCCCTTTTATAGCATCTGATGTGATAATCAAATGGTTGTGATCACGAGAATTATTAACTCCCGGGGTGTCGATCAGGCATACGCGGTAAGCCCCTAAACTTGACACGAAATGCATTGCCGCCTCGCTCGTTTCCTCACTCGATTTAGATTCAATATTGGCGTTATAATTCAATACGTTATCTTTCCTGTACGTGATGCCATCCGTTACCGGCTTATTATGAATCTTACAAATGCGACTGGTGCATGCTCCGTTCTTCACTTTATTAAAGTAAGAACCTGTAAGAGCATTGATCAGTGTTGATTTACCCGCTGAAACCGTAGCCACCACGAGTACACTATTTTCGTATTTTTCGCCAAAAGCACGATTATCATTTCTATGCTTCAATAGACTTTCTTCAACATTTAGGCTTCCGGTATTGCCGGCAAAGAAATTATAAGTGCGTTTCAGCGCCTTTTTGGTGAATATATTGCTGCCGAATTTTATAAGATATTCATTCAACTCATTAAATAGGGATGAGTCACATGTCTCGGTAAGGTAAAAGCAATCAAAGTAAAACTGATGCTTGAGACGAAAGAAGCGAAGGCCATCTCGATTTAAGGATATAGCCTTCTTGATGAATGAAGTATCTTCAGACTGAAACCAAGTGGATACATCGGTATTCAAAATGGAATATCCCCATTGTTCAAACAGCAATCTCATATTTGGATTGCCGTTGGATACCTTATGTAAAACACAACCAAGCCCCCTTACATACCACCCCTTCATAGTGTCGGAAAAGGCAAGAAGAGGATGGCTTGATATTCTTAGTATTCTTGAAATCACAGAGTTAAAACTTGTGTTTTTCTGTTTCTCGCCTCCTGATTCCCTAATTCGGCGGTTGGGGTATGGGTATAAGAAAAGAGGGGAATTTATCGCACCTCGATCATAGCAAGACAGGCTCGCCAAAGCCTACAGACTGAATGATATATGAGGGTGGGATAAACAGCCCCTCTGCATTAGGCGTATAAAGGGCACGAGGCCGCAACGTTGATACGACTATACAGAAAGAGCGTCTAACCGCACTCCCTCTCAGTCTGTTTTTTGAATTGGCGATTCGTCTTGCTGAGAAAGAGAGTTTGACTCTTTTCTTACTCTACGGGATTTCTCCCCCGCATGAGTATGGCAAAGTTAAACTATTTTTTTTCGATTAGACGCTCTGGAGGGCATATTTAATATTTTTTAAGGGTTAATGTTTTTCACGGGCAAATTTAGCTTTCGGGGGCGGGATGTGCAAGGGG
>CAMWRI010000006.1 GCA_947176585.1 uncultured Porphyromonadaceae bacterium | reverse complement strand
ACACCGACGTGGTTGACGCCATTTTCAAGGACGGCGCCACCACCCAGAGCTACACCATCGGCGTCACCGGCGGCAGCAAGACCAGCACCTACGCCCTCAGCCTCGGCTACCTCAATCAGGAAGGTATCGCAGGCGGCAAGGACGTGAGCGACTACTCCCGCTATAACTTCCGTATCAACTCCGACCACAAGCTCTTCGGCGACATCCTCACCGTGGGCGAGCAGGCCAGCTTCGTTTATGTGAAGAAGACCGGCATCGGCGTGGGCAACCAGTACAACAACACCCTGCGCGGCGCATTCGGCACATCGCCCATCACTCCTATATATAATAATGAGGGTGAGTTCAACAGCACCAGCAGCAGCGACTGGAACAATTCCGACGGCAACCCCTACGGCTCCATGATGGTGACCACCAACAACCGCAGCCGCACCGCCACATTCTCCGGCAACGTCTACGCTCAGATTGAGCCCATCAAGAACCTGAAACTGCGCACCGTGTTCGGCGCCGTCTACGGCTCCAGCGAGTACCGCAGCTACACCCCCATCTACAACTTCTCGATCTACAGCTACAGCGACCACACCAGCGTGAACCAGAACATGAACCACAGCCTGGGCATGACCTGGACCAACACCCTGAGCTACGACTGGACCATCAAGGACCACGAGTTCAACGCGATGGTGGGTATGGAAGCCTACCGCTATGAAGGCACCTACCTGGGCGCCAACCAGCGCGATCTCAAGGAAGGCTTCGACACCTGGCCCTACGCATGGATCAGCAACGGCACCGCCGCCACCACCGCCGACGGCCTCGGCGCAAGCGGCAACCCCCACGACAACAGCCGCTCCGTCAGCTACTTCGGTCGTCTTGGCTGGAACTGGAAGGAGAAATACATGATCAACTTCACCCTGCGTAGCGACGGTTCTTCGCGCTTCGCACAGGGACACCGTTTCGGCACCTTCCCCTCGATCTCGGCCGGCTGGAACATCAGCAACGAAAACTTCATGGAGTCCAGCCGCACCTGGCTCGACTACCTCAAGCTCCGCGTCAGCTGGGGCCGCGTGGGTAACCAGAACATCGACAACTACCAGTACCTCGCACCCATCAAGGTCACCAACACCCACTACTTCTTCGGCGATTATATGGGCCCGAACGGTGTCTACAACGATTACTCTACCATCCTGAGCAACAACTGGGGCGCTTATCCCTCGCGCCTGGGCAACATGGACCTCACCTGGGAAACTTCCGAGCAGCTCAACCTTGGCTTCGATGCCACCCTCTTCAAGAACCGCCTGCGCGTCAACTTCGACTGGTACCGCAAGAGCACCAAGGACTGGCTCGTAAAAGCTCCCATTCTGGCCACCGCCGGCACCGACGCTCCCTTCATCAACGGTGGCGACGTGATCAACACCGGTGTTGAACTCGGCCTCAACTGGAACGACGTGATCGGCAACGACTTCAGCTACAGCATCGGTGCCAACTTCACATATAACAAGAATAAAGTAGGCTCCATCCCCACCGAGGACGGCATGATCCACGGTTCCACCAACATGCTCTACGACAACTCGCCCGAATTCTACCGCGCAAGCAACGGTATGCCCATCGGCTACTTCTGGGGCTTCCAGACTGCAGGCATCTTCCAGAACCAGCAGCAGATCAACGACTGGATCGCTGCCGGCAACGGTATTCTCCAGAGTGGCGTGCAGCCCGGCGACGTTAAGTTCGTCGACCAGAACCACGACGGCGTGATCAACGACGACGACAAGGTGAACCTGGGCAACGGTATCCCCAAATTCACCTACGGCTTCAACATCAACCTCTACTACAAGAACTTCGACCTCGGCCTCGTTGCCACCGGCGCTGCCGGCTTCCAGCTCGTGCAGAGCTACCGCAACTGGACCAGCATGAAGGCCAACTACACCACCGAGATTCTCAACCGCTGGACAGGCGAGGGCACAAGCGACCGCATCCCCCGCGTGACCAACAACAACATCAACTGGCTCTTCAGCGACCTGTACACGCACGACGGTGACTACCTGCGCCTGAGCAACCTCACTTTCGGCTACAACTTCGCGCCCATCATGAACCAGAAGTGGTGCTCGCAGTGCCGCCTCTACTTCCAGGTGCAGAACCTCGCCACCTTCACGAAGTACAACGGCATGGACCCCGAAATCGGTTATGGCACGAGCGACTGGGTGAGCGGTATCGACCTGGGCTTCTACCCCCGTCCCCGCACATTCCTCATCGGTATCAACCTCACGCTCTAAATCGAATCTCTCACGAAAAACAACACATCATTTTTGACAAATGAATAAGTTCAAATACAGCATACTCACTGCCGGCATCGCCGCCATGGGCCTCATGACGGGTGCATGTGCCGACAGCTTCTTGGATGTGTCGAGCAAGACCGAATCGAACACCGAGAACTTCTATTCCACCGAAGGCGACGCCTGGCGTGCGCTCCTCGGATGCTACGACGGCTGGCGCCAGATCAGCTCCAGCCCGGGCGTAGGCTTCTACGTTGCTTCCACCGTGATGAGCGACGAGTGCTACGGTGCCACCGGCGCTGCCGACGGCTGGGGCTACCAGGCCATCGACGGCTTCGACCAGAGCAAGAGCCCAAGCGACCAGAATATCTATGAGCAGGACTGGAAGATGTACTACGCAGGCGTCTACCGCTGCAACGAGCTCATTGCCCATGAAGAGCAGATAGAGTGGAAGAGCGAGGCCAACCATGGCCTCTACATGGCCGAGTGCCGCGCCATCCGCGCTCTTCTCTACTTCGACATGGTGCGTCTTTGGGGCAATATTCCCCTCTTCCTGGAGCCCGTGAGCGAAAACCGCGAGCAGGCCGATCCCGCCGAGGTTTACGCCGCCATCGTGAGCGACCTCAAATTCGCTGCCGAAAACATCCCCCAGGGTGCCAACCGTAGCACCGCCGAAAACGGCCGTATCACCCGCTATGCCGCCGAGTCGATGCTCGCACGCGTCTACCTCTTCTACACCGGCTACTACGGCAAGGACCTCGAAGGTCTCACCAAGGCCGAGGTGGTCAACTATCTCGACGACGTTGTGGCCAACGGCGGCTACAGCCTCGTAGAGGGCTTCAAGAACCTCTGGCCCGCAGCATCGCTTGTGCAAGTGCCCCTTGAGACCCAGTGGGATCCCGAACTCTCCACCTATGCAGGCTCCGTCAACAGCGAGTTCATCCTTCAGCAGAAGTTCACTCCCACCCAGGACTACAACGGCAACCAGGACTCCAACCGCTGGCAGGTGATGATGGGCATGCGACAGATGAACTTCTCGCCCTATGGCAAGGGCTGGGGAGCATGCACCGTCACCCCGACCTACTATAATAAGTTTGCCAACACCGACTCGCGCAAGACCGCTTCCGTGATCAACCTCGCCACCGAAGGCGTCACCGGAGCTGCCGAATACAAGACCGGCTACAACGATTGGCGCGAATACACGGGCTTCAGCGTGAAGAAGTATTCGCCTCTGGCTTTCCAGATTCTGAATGCACAGGGCGAACTCACCTACGTGAGCGCTTCACGTCCCGACGGCAGCGGCGACTTCCAGATCACCAACTCTCAGGACTGGGTGATCATGCGCTATGCCGATGTGCTCCTCATGGTTGCCGAACTGGGTGGCGTACCCTCCAAGACCGCCCAGGCCGCTCTCGACGATGTGCGCGCCCGTGCCGGCCTCGCCAGCGTGCCCGCTACTCTCGACAACGTGATGAACGAGCGTGCCCTCGAGCTCGCTTTCGAAGGCCATCGCTACTGGGATCTGCTCCGTCAGGGCATCGACAAGACCGCCGACGCAATCGCAGCCACCGCCGGCCCCGTCAAGAACGGCGGCGTTGATGCTACCGTGAACTACGACCGCAGCAAGATCATCGCCACAAAGGGCCTCAGCCAGATTCCCGTCAACCAGATAATTCTCTCCAACGGCGTGCTCCACCAGAACGCCGGCTGGGAATAGTGATATTTAACATATTTTGCATAATAAAGCAGTCATTTTCCGCGTTATAGTCGAGCCGGATGCATAATTCCCGGCTCGGCCATGACCGGACCCTTGGCCGCACGATGCAGAAAAACACAATCAATCATTACTCCTCTAAATCAAATTTTACAATGACAAAAGCTTTCAAATATCTGAGCTACCTGCTCGTGGGCGCAGCTTGCGCAACCACGGCCTGGTCTTGCTCGGATGAAGACTACACCATGCCGGCCCCAAATATCACTCCCGAGGAGCTGGTGGAAGGCGTGGCGTTTACCGTGGAGCATGATGCTCAGAACCCCAACATCATCCATCTCAAGAGCCTTATGCCCGCGCAGTATCAGATTGCGTGGATCACTCCCCAGGGCCGCAAGACCGGAGCCGAGGCCACTCTCGCAATACCCTTCGACGGTGATTATGAAGTGCAGATAGGTGTCGACACCCGCGGCGGTTATGTGTGGAGCAATCCCTACACCTTCACCATCGACGACTTCTGCGCCGACTTCGTTGAGCACTACCTCTGGAAGCGTATCAGCGGCGGCGTGGGCCAGAGCAAGACCTGGCAGCTCGACCTGGGTGTGCTTGAAGACGGCACCGTCAAGGTCACCAAGTGGAAAGGTCCCCACTATTTCTTCACCAACAACTACACCTGGGACAACCTCCACGCAGCCAACGAAAACGAATCGGTGTACAATAACTATATGGACACCGAAAAGTGGGATGCAAACAATGCTATCACACCCAACAGCGACTGGATGTGGGCTGCCGACTATCCCGGCAACTCCTGGATGGTGAGCGACGGTGCCGACCTCAACTTCGGCTACATCACCTTCGACCTTATTAACGGCGCCAACGTGACCGTGACCGACCACGACGGCAACGTAGTGGGCAAGGGCACCTATATGCTCGACACTGAGGCACACACCATTCAGTTCTCTGATGTTTATCCCCTTGAGGCCACCGACGGCCGCACCCACGAGCGCTTCCTCCAGCTTCTCTATTTGTCTGACGATGCCATGCAGCTCATGGCTCCCACCGAAGGAGTATCGCTCAACTACGTCACCAAGGAATACTTCGAGAACTACTCCGAGCCCAAGCCCACCGTGATCGAACTCCCCGCCGGCTGGTATGAGTCGTTCACCGCACAGATCAAGTACTCCGACTTTGTTCTCGATGCCGAAGCACCTTTCAACTGGTATGATCTGGGTGGCGCAGCTATGGGCGCCGACTACGGCACTTTCCCCATTGTTTCGTCCACTGCCGATGAATACAAGATTAATTTCTGCTCCCCCGAAGGCGGCCAGTATACAGCTACCATTCCCGAGGGCGATCCCCTCACCGGCAATGTTACCGTAAGCGAAGACGGCAGCATAAGTCTCTCTGAAGGTCTCGGCGACCTTCCTCTCGGCGGCAGCTCTGTCAAGCTCGAGGGCAAAGAGTTCAAGATGATTTCGGTTGAAATTGACGGCGATGGCCGCGTTGAAGCATTTGTGCTCGGTCTGCCCGAGAAGGATGTAAACGGCACCGTCTACCAGTATCTTGGCTATCGCTTCCTTGCCGACTATGCCGGCGCTGAAAAGACCGAGTCCTACAAGGCTCAGCTCGGATTCAACAACACCAATACCTGGGAAGGCTTCGAAGGCACTACCGTGTGGGTGGAAGACGGAGGCACGTACACCTCGACTGTTGAAGTATCGTGGGGCGCCGACTGGGGTGATCCCTGCCTGTGGCTTGATGTTTACAAGATTCTAAAGAATCGTCCCAACTGCGATATCGTTATCAATGATATCAAGATCGACGGTACTTCCATCGCATTCGATGATGCTGCCATCTCGCGTGGTGCAGGTGATGACGAGACCACGGGCCGCCGCTATATCTGCAACCCCTGGGGTCTTGCCGGCTGCTTCAGCGGTCTTGATATCTTCCACCCCACAAAGAATGTGGAAGTGACCTTCTCCGTAGTATTCGACAACGGTACTTCGTTTATTCCTCCCAAGACAGAAGAATAAGCCAATAACACAGCCACCCCGGGGCTTCCGGGCTGCGGGGTGGTATAAATAATAACAATCGAATCACATTCCATCGAAAAAATATGAACACTAAGATATTGGCTTGCCTGCTGTCGCTCTCCATGGGCGCATCGTACGCACTCACTTCGTGCAGCGATGTGGACGATCCCGTGGTCAACACAGCCGCAATCCTCAAGGAAGTAACCACAGGCGGTGCCGAAGTCACTGCCACGTCGGCTACCGTCACCGGTACCGTCAAGGGTCTCGCCGGCCAGTCGAGTCAGGCCTATACCGTAGGTGTGGTCTACGGCACCAATGAAGATCCCACCGCCGCAGGCTCCCGCGCCGCAGGCACCCTGGCCGAAGACGGCACCGTGACCACCACCATCAAGGGCCTCACCGACAACGTGACCTACTACTACGCCACATTCGTGACCCTGCAGGGCACCGTCACTCAGTACGGCGAAGTGAAGAGCTTCATCACCACCGACGCCGCCATCGCCACCGCCGATGCCGCATCCGTGAAAGCCACTTCGGCCATCCTGGGCGGCACCGTCAACGGCATGCAGGACGAGCTTGCCGCCGGCCTCGTGCGCGGCTTCGTTGTAGCTCCCGCCGCCGTTGCCATTGAGAACGGTGCTAAGTTTGAGGTGGAGAGCGCCGAGAACACCATGAACCTCGAGCTCACCGGCCTCGTGCCCAACACCGCCTACCACTACGCTGCCTTCATGACCGTCAACGGCGCCGACGTGCTCGCTGCCGATCAGGCCTTCACCACCCCCGTGGGCGTGAACGCCAAGGAAGAGAGCCTCGACGACTACGTGGACATGGGCACCCGCCTCGAATGGTGCCGCTACAACGTGGGCGCAGCCGTTGAAACCGAAGCCGGCACCCTCCTGGGCTACGGCGACGTCACCGGCTTCAACTACTCCGTGAACGTGGCCGACTACGCCGCCGGCGATATCACCGGCACCGATGCCGACGTGGCCAAGGCCGCCGGCATGGGTATGATCCCCACCGCCGCCGACTGGGCCGACCTGATGGCCGTGTCCACCGTCACCGCCGTTGATGGCGGCCTCAAAGTGACTTCCAATGTCACCGGCAACAGCATCATCCTGCCCGCCGCCGGCAAGCGCGAAGGCACCGAGGTGAGCAGCAAAGACCTCGCCATGTACTGGACCGGTACCGCCTGCGCCACCGCTGCCGACTACGCCACCCTGGCCACTATCGGCACCGAAGGCCTCGCCACCGCCAACGCACTGCGCTACACCGGCGCTCTCGTGCGTCCCGTGCGTAAGCCCTACGTGAACGAGGTTGAAGCCGACGTTACGAAGCTCGCCGTGGGCGATATCGAGAACAACGGCCGCATCCGCATCGAAATCTACAACGAATACGGCAAGACCAGCGGCAATCCCGCCGTGGACCTCGCTTCCATCTCCTTCGAGAAGCAGATGGTTGCCGACTTCACCCTCAGCGGCATCAACGGCAACCTCAAGGAAGGTGCCGTGGGTAGCTATCGCGCAGGCTTCGAGTACTCCGATCCCAGCTGGGCTATCGGCTACTGGAGCAGCTTCGACGGAAATGCCCAGGACTGCCTCGTCACCGGCGACGGCGACTACCGCGTGTGCATGAACACCTGGACTCTCACCGAGGGCGCTATCGTATTCTGCATCGACATCCAGGGCCTCGGCGCCGACCTCGTCGACATCGAGCAGGTGAAAGTCGAGAACCTCGTGATCTCGCTCGATCCCGCCCAGCCCAAGTACGCCGAAGTCGACACAAGCGTCAACCCCGTTTGGGTGGGCAACAAGGAAGACAACGGCACCGACATCCGCGTTGAGTTCTACAACGAATACGGTCCCAGCAATCCCGGCACCGGCGATCCCTATGCCGATGTAACCTTCGGCCAGGGCACCACCGTGGCAAGCCTCCACTTCGAAGGCATCGACGGCAACCTCAAGGCAGGTGCCGCAGGCAGCTACACCGGCTCCATGAGCCTGGCTATCGCAGGCTGGTGGCCCAGCTGGTGGGGCGGTGGCGCAAGCGACACCGTTGTGACCGGCGACGGCGACTACAACTTCCCCGCCTACCTCGAAGCCACCAAGGAAGGTACCGTTGTTTGGTGCGTCGACATCGCAGGTCTCTATCAGGACCTCGTTGATCCCGCAGCCCTCAAGGTTACCGTCAACAGCGTGATCACTCCCGTACACGCCGAATAATCACCCGGCGGAAATAGAACAAAAAAGCCCGGTTTTCGCACGAAGCCGGGCTTTTTTCAACCAAAAATGTAGGGACGCACCAGGCCGTACCTCCCCAAATCAGTCGGGCCGCTTTTCAAAGCGGCCGCCCCCGCAGGAGCATCCACCCTCCGCCCCGCAATCATTGAATCAAAAAACTGAAGAATATGAAAATTTGGAATCTTCTATGTGCCGCAGCGCTGATCTTCGGATTGGCCGCCTGCAGCGACGACAAGAACGAGCCGGATCCCGCCTGGGGCGGCGGCATCACCGTCAAGAGCGAGGTGGCTCTGGCTGGCGCTACTCCGCAGACGCTCAACATCAAGGCCTCGACCACACCGACCCTCACTACCGACGCCGCATGGCTGCACATCGGTGAGGTGAAGGCAGGCGCTGCCGGTATCTACTCTGTGGAGCTGCAGGCCAACGCCAATACCACCCCCGAGACCCGCACTGCAACCGTCAGCATCACCGCCGGCGCCGACAAGGCCTCGGTGAAGGTATCGCAGCTGCCCGGCGACGCCATCGAGATCAAATCCGTGGAACCCTCCACTCAGCTCAACCCCATGGGCGGCTCCATCGTGGTGAATTATCTGTCCACGGCAGAGCCCGAGCTCACCCTTCCCGCGTGGATAACCAAGGCCGAACCCAACGGCCGCGCCTATGAGGAAGGAAGCCTGACGCTCAACTACACACGCAATGCCGGTCAGCCCCGCGAGGGCGAGATCGTGCTCTCGCTCGGCAAGGGCATCCAGGCCAGCGTCACCGTGAGCCAGCAGGCAGCCGAAGCCCAGCCTATCAGCGGCAAGACGGCCAAGGAACTGGCCGCCATGATGTATGCCGGTATCAATATTGGCAATACAATGGAATGTCCCGGTCAGGAAGGCGCGTGGTCGATGCCCGTCAATCAGGAGTATGTTGCCGCCCTTGCCTCGATGGGCTTCAACGCCGTGCGTATCCCCTGCGCTTGGGACACGCACGCCACCGATGGCATTATTGATGCCACATGGCTCGCACGCGTGGACGAAGTTGTGGGTTGGGTGATCGGCAATGGCATGTTTGCCATGATCAACACCCACTGGGATGGCGGCTGGATTGAAGAGGCCTGCAAGGAAGGCTACGACGAGGCTTTGAACGCCAAGTTCGCATCCTACTGGAAGCAGATAGCCGAACAGCTCAACCACTACGACCAGCATCTGCTGTTCTCGGCTCTCAACGAGCCCAACGTGGCCGAGGGTGCCGAGCAGAACAAGGGTGTGGAGGCTATCATGAAATATGAGCAGACCATGGTGGACGCGGTGCGCGCCACCGGCGGAAACAACGCCGACCGCGTTCTGGTGATGTCGGTGCCCAACACTAACATCGAGATAGGCGCAGCCGGCTTTTTCCACATGCCCGTGGATGCCGTGCCCGACCGCCTGATGGTGGAGGCCCACTACTACGGTCCATATCAGTTCAACATGATGGAGGAAGATGCGTCATGGGGCAAAGTGTGGTGGTACTGGGGCGCCGATAACCACGTGGCAGGCTCCGACCGCAACAGCACATGGGGTGAGGAAAGCTACGTGTACGACCAAATGCAGCTCATGAAGACCAACTTCGTGGACAAAGGCTATCCCGGAATGATCGGCGAATACTGCGTGTGCGTGGACCGCTCGTCGCAGAGTGGTGTCGACAAGGCCAAGCACCAGGCCAGCCTCTACGACTGGAACCGCGTGGTGACCCTCGAGGCCAAGAACGCCGGTTGCGTGCCCTTCTTCTGGGAGACCGGCGGCGAGATCAACCGTCGTGACGGTTCCCTTGTGAAGACACGCTCGTATCAGCTGGACGGTGTGTTTGCCGGCGCCGCCGAGGGCACATATCCCTTCTGATCCCATTCATCATGCTTATCACGGGCCGCTCCCTCATCCGGGGCGGCTCTTTTCAGTATAAGACTTATAAAACTTATAAGACTTATATGACTTATAAGACCTTATATGCCGCATAGTTCCTGATTTTATGTTATCTTTGCAATATAATTATGACTGAGAAAGAAAAGATGCTCGCCGGCATGATCTACGATGCCAACAACGACCCCGCCCTCATCGAGGAGCGTCGCCGTTGCAAGGAACTGTGCCGCGACTACAACACCCTGCGCCCGAGCGATATCGCCGCACGCGAGAATCTGCTGCGCACGATGCTTGGCAGCGTGGGCGGATCGCTGCTTATCGAGCAGCCTTTCTACTGCGACTACGGCTATAACATCCGCATGGGCGAGAATTTCTATGCCAATTTCAATCTCGTGATTCTCGACGAGGCGCCCGTTACCTTCGGCCACGACGTGTTCATCGCCCCCAATTGCGGCTTCTACACCGCCGGCCATCCCCTCGACCCCGCCGAGCGCAACAAAGGCCTGGAATACGCGCGTCCCATCACCGTGGGCAATAACGTGTGGATAGGTGCCGGAGTGTCGGTGCTCCCCGGAGTGACCATTGGCGACAACTGCGTGATTGGCGCCGGCAGCGTTGTGAACCGCGACATCCCCGCCGGCACCATGGCCGCGGGCAATCCATGTAAAGTAATCAAAACCATATTGATATGAAAAAGATCTTCACCGCAATGCTTCTGGCACTCGCAGGCACCGCAGCCGCAGGAGCCCAGACCCTCGAGAAAATGAACTGGTTCAACGAGCCCGCCGCATGGAGCATATCCGGCGACAAGCTCACGATGGACGTGACACCCAAGAGCGACTACTGGCGCATTTCGCACTACGGCTTCACCGTAGACGACGCTCCGTTCTACTATGCCGAGTACGGCGGTGAATTCGAAGCCAAGGTGAAGATCACCGGCGACTACAAGGTGCGCTTCGACCAGGCAGGCATGATGATACGCATCGACCACGAGAACTACATAAAGACCGGTATCGAATTCGTCGACGGCAAGTACAATCTGAGCACTGTGGTCACCCACACCACCAGCGACTGGAGCGTCATAGCCCTCGACCGTCCCGTGGACGCCATATGGATCAAGGCCGTGCGCCGCCTCGACGCCATTGAGATTTTCTACTCCTTCGACGACAAGGAGTACACCATGATGCGCAACGCCTGGATGGCAGCCAATTGCCCCGTGAAGATCGGCATGTTCGCAGCCTGCCCCGATGGCGACGGCTTCAAGGCCACCTTCTCCAATTTCAAGGTCACGCACCTGCCCGACCAAGTGCGCACGCAGTGGCTCAAGAACAACGCTGAATAAAACTTCGCACGCAATACCATGAGAAAAATAGTGCTATGGGCCGTCGCCCTTTGTGCCGCGGCCGCCACAGCGCAGACCTACCGTAATCCGGTGATACCGGGATTCTATCCCGATCCGAGCGTGTGTCGCGTTGATTCGGATTTCTACCTCGTCAACAGTTCGTTTCAGTTCTTCCCCGGTGTGCCGGTGTGGCACAGCCGCGACCTCGTGAACTGGGAGCAGATAGGCAACGTGCTCGACCGTCCGTCGCAGCTCCCGCTGGGCGAGGCGAGCGCGTGGCTGGGAATATATGCCCCCACCATCCGCTACAACAATGGTACCTTCTACGTGATCACCACCAATGTGGGGCCGCAGGCCGCAGGCCACAACGGCAATTTCCTGGTCACGGCCACCGACCCCGCAGGTCCCTGGAGCGAGCCTGTATGGCTGGAGCAGGGCGGCATAGATCCCTCGCTCTACTTCGAGGACGGCCGTGTCTATATGACGAGCAACCCCGACAATACTATATTCCTCTGCGAGATCGATCCCGCCACGGGCAAGCAGCTCACTCCCTCGCGCGCCATATGGCAGGGCACCGGAGGCCGCTATCCCGAGGCTCCGCACATCTATAAGAAAGACGGCTGGTACTATCTTCTCATCGCCGAGGGCGGCACCGAGCTGGGCCACGGCGCCACGATAGCGCGCAGCCGCGACATCTACGGGCCCTACACGCCGGCGCCCCACAATCCCGTGCTCTCCAATTTCCGCATGGCCGCGCAGGGCAGCAGCATTCAGGGAGTGGGCCATGCCGACCTCGTGGATGCTCCTGACGGCTCCTGGTGGATTGTGGCTCTGGGCTATCGCACGATGGGCAACGGCTGCCACACTCTTGGCCGCGAGACCATGCTGGCTCCTGTGCGCTGGGACGAAGGCGCGTGGCCCGTGGTGAATGCCAACGGCACTCTCGACACGCTCATGACTCCCCCTGCCATGCTGCCCGCCGCCCCCGTGCGCAAGCCTGCCGCGCGCACCGATTTCACAAAGCTCAAGGCTCTTGGCCACGAGTGGGTGTATCTGCGCAACCCCCGCATGGAGAATTATGCGCTCAGCGGCAAGGGTCTCACCCTCAAGGGCACCGAAGTGACCCTCGACGGAAGCGGCAGCCCCACCTGGACCGGCGTGCGCCAGACGCAGCACGATTTCACCGCCACTACCGCGATGAGCCTCGATAAAGCCGCGCCCGCCGGCTCGGAGGCCGGTATCACGGTGTACATGGACGGTGGCAGCCACTATGATCTGGCTGTGCGCAGCACGGCCGACGGAAGGCAGGAAGCCGTGTGCACGTTGCGCCTGCAGGCCGTCACGCATGTGTTTGACGCCGTTCCGGTCAAGGCGGGTGCCCGCGTGGTGCTACGCGTAGACGGCGAGCCGGATATGTACATTTTCAGCATCAGCACCGACGGTGGCCGCACTTTCGTCCCCGCGGGCCGTGCCAACGCGCGCTATCTCTCCACCGAAACCGCCGGTGGCTTCACCGGCATGACCATAGGCCTCTTCGCCGTGGGCCGGGGCGCCGAAGCCACGTTCACCGACTTTACATATAAGACTCTATGAGAAAGATTGCTATGATATTTGCGCTTGCCGCCGCATTGGGCTGCGCAGCGAAGAACTATGGCGTGGTATCGCCCGACGGCCGCCTGAAAGCCGAGGTGAGCGTGGATGCATCCGGCCTACGCTGGAGCATTATAGCAGATGGCGATACCGTGATGCAGCCCTCTGAAATTGCGCTGTATTCCCCCGGGGGTGCTATCACGGGGACCAAAGTGCTGAGCGCCGGGCACAGCAGCACCGACACATCCTTTGCTACGCCGCTCTACCGCAAGCAGGCCGTGGCCGACCGCTACAACGAGCTCACACTGCGCCTGCGCGGAGGATGCTCCCTGCAATTGCGTGCCTACGACGATGCCGCGGCCTACCGCCTGCTGCTCGACCGTCCCGGCACCGTGGAGATTGCATCTGAAACAGCCGAATTCCGCTTCGGCAGCGACCGCCGCGCTTGGCTCCCGCTCGTCAACGACCTGCGCGACCCCGCCTATCCCTATGCGTTCTCCTTCGAGAGCTACTACGACGAGATGCCTTTGGGCGCGATGCCTGCCGACACTCTCTCGTGCTCGCCGCTGCTCGTGGAGCTCGACGGAGGCCGCAAGGCGCTCGTGATGGAGGGGCAGCTCCACGATTATCCGGGCATGTTCCTGCGCCGCAGCGGGGCAGGCGACGGTCTCGTGGCCGTTCACGCACCGCTCCCTGCGGCGTCGAAAGTGGGTGGCTTCAACCGCCTGAATCTCATCCCCACTGAATCCGAAAATGTCATAGCCCGCGTGCCGGGCCGCTTCGCTCTGCCATGGCGCGCCGTGGCCGTGAGCCGCCGCGATGCAGATCTGGCCGGGCTCGATCTGGCCATGCGTCTGGCCGAGCCGTCGCGAATCGCCGACATCTCCTGGATAGTGCCCGGCAAAGTGGCATGGGACTGGTGGAACGACTGGGGAATCACAGGCGTGGACTTTGAGGCCGGCATCAACACCGCCACGTATAAGCATTATATCGACTTCGCCGCCCGCAAGGGACTGCAATATGTGATTCTCGACGAAGGCTGGGCCCGCGACAACGGCAGTCTCGACGAAATCAACCCCGACGTGGATCTGCCGGCCATTATCGACTATGCGCGCGAGCGTGGTATCGGTATCATCCTCTGGGCCACATGGAGGCAGCTCAAGGACAACTATCCGGCATATATGCGCCGCTTCGCCGATATGGGCGTGCGTGGCCTCAAGGTTGATTTCTTCGACCGCGACGATCAGGAGGTGATAGCTTCCGTTGAGGAGATGGCGCAGGCTGCCGCAGATAATCACCTGCTGCTCGACCTGCACGGCTTCCGCCCTGTGGGAATGCAGCGCACCTGGCCCAATATCGTCAACTACGAGGGCGTGAAGGGTCTCGAAAACTATAAGTGGGGCCACATGGGCCCAGGCGGAATCGACCAGTTGCGCTACGACGCCACGGTGCCCTTCATCCGCATGGTGGCCGGCCCGCTCGACTACACCCCCGGAGCCATGACCAACTCCACGCGCGCGTCCTACCGCCCGAGCAACGACGCTCCCATGAGCGTGGGCACACGCGCCCACCAGGCCGCTATGTATGTGGTCTACGACGGCGCGCTGCAGATGTTGGCCGACTCTCCCACGGCCTACGACCGTGAACCCGCCTTCACCGACTTTGTAGCCGCCATCCCCACCGTGTGGGACGAAACGCGCGTGCTCGACGGCCGTGTGGGCGAATACGTGGTGATAGCACGCCGCGCCGGCAGCGTATGGTACGTGGGCGTGCTGGCCGACGGCTCGCCGCGCACCCTCAGCATCGACACCTCCATGCTGCCCGCCGGAACGGCCACCATCCTGTGCGACGGTGTGAACGCAGCCAAGCATCCATCCGACTACAGCCTGCGCACCGTGTCCGTCACTCCGGGCACCCCTCTCGACATCGCCCTCGCCCCGGGCGGCGGCGCCATCGTGCGCATCGCCGACTGAAATCCCTGCATTTATGCACAGCAAAGGCGAGGATGCCCGATATAGCATCCTCGCCTTTGATATTTCATGCACCCTTACTGCTCGGGTCGTAGTGGGCCGTAGAAATAAGATGCAGTGGCGCCCCCGTCGATGAGGAAATCGGCTCCGGTGATGAATGCACCCTGTGGCCGCATCAGCAGTTCGGCCACGTTGGCCACCTCGTCGGCTGTGCCGGGACGTCCGGCCGGGCACTTGGCAAACATGTTTTTATAGAAGTCGCCGCGCGGCCCGTTGAACTCGTCGATGGCCAGCGGAGTCACGATTATGCCGGGCGATATGGAGTTTATGCGGGCGCCGCGCTCTCCCCATTTCACTGCCTCGGCCATCACACGCTTCACGTTGCAGCGCTTCGCCATCTGATATGCATGCAGTGTGTTTTCGATATTCTCCGGCTGCAGCATGGGGAGCGACAGCAGCTCTTCTGTGGGTGTAAGGGCCAGGAGGCGATCCTGCTCGGGAGTGAGTGCGGGCATGCGGTGGCCCGACTGGCTGGAGATGGTCACGCCCGTGCCGCCGGGTGCGATCACCTTCCCCACCTCTTCGAGCAGCACAGCTGTGCCGTAGAGGTCCACCTTCAGTATAGCCTCGACCGGAGCCTGCGAGGGCGATACGCCGGCCGCGTTCACGAGCATTGTAATGCGGCCGTATTTCTGCGCTTCGGCTATGATATTGCGTATCGAGAGGCGGCTTGAGAGATCCATTTCCAGAGCCGTGCAGTCAAATCCGGCATTGTTCATGATGCCGGCTATGGATTCGGCGTTTTGCAGGTTTTTGTCGCCTATCACGATTTTCATGCCGTAGCCCAGGCGTCGGGCTATGGCCATGCCTATCTGGCCGGCGCCGGCCAATATCATCACGTCTTTTTTCATATTGTCGCTGTATTATTATGTTTCGTATTATTATAACGCGAGCAGCCGCGCCCTGGCTTTCGACGAATTTGCACATATGGCATTAATATTTGCACGGATTTACCAAAAGCGTTATCTTTGCCATATGTCAAAGTATCTTCACGAACATATCGTTTTCTCCGAGGACTTCCGGCTTATAAACTCTCCGGCGTTCTACGACTGTGTGGTGCACCTGATATGCACCGGAGGCTCCGGGCGCTTCTCATATAATGGCCGTGTCTTTGAACTGGGCAGAAACGACATCGCCGTGCTGAGCCGGCCCTCCATGGTGGCCGATATGGCGGGTGATGAAGATTTCAGCTGCGAATTCGTGGCCGCGCCGGACAGCTTCCTCCACAATCTCTTGCCTGCCAATAACTACGCCATTCAGGGATGCGTGAGTCTTTTCGATAATCCCGTTATCCGCACCGCCGAAGCCGATGCTTCGCGCTTCAGGGCAGATATCGCCAATATCAGGAGCCGCGTGGACGATGTGGAGCATCGCTTCTATCCCGAGCTGATGGGGAGCCTTCTGCTGACGATGATCTACGACCTTTTCGACTTCCATGCCGCCACGCGCGACAGCATTCTCACATCCGACCGCGTGGGCTATATCACCGCGCGGTTCTTCTCGCTGATAGAGGGAGGCCGGCCCAAGACCCACAGGGAAGTGGCGCATTATGCGGAGCAGCTGCATGTGACGCCCAAGTATCTGTCGGATACGATCAAGCGGGTGACCGGCACCAGCGTTTCCACCCATATCAACAATGCCGCCACGGCAATTGCGCTCGCCTATCTCAAGGATAGCCGCTTGTCGGTGTCGCAGATTGCCGATGAAATGAACTTCTCGTCCCTGAGCTATTTCAGCCGTTTCTGCGTGAAGCATATAGGCATGTCGCCGGTGAAGTTTCGCACGGCGGGCGCCAAGGCCTGAATGCCGCTCACCGCACCACCTCGTAGCGGATGCCGAGCACGTCGTTGTCAAGCTGTTCCACCGATATGAGTTTCAACGCCGTCGGCTGCTTCGATTGGTCGGCGATGCCGTCGAACATCGCGCGCCATCCCCCGCGCCCGTCGATGCCCGGCGCAAGCAGCAGGCTCACTTCGTCGATCAGTCCGGCTTCCAGAAAACCGCCGTTGATGAGTCCGCCACCAAGCACTGCAAGCCGCTTCACTCCGAACTCCCGGCCAAGCGTGTCCGTCGCATCGGCCAGGTCGATGCGGTCTTTGCCTGTGGCTATATAGGATATTCCCTTTTGGCGCAGATAGCTGAAGTAGTCGGCAGGTGCGTTTTCCGAGGCAAGGATCAGTAGAGGCCGGCCGTCGTCCAGCGTGCCGCTTTCCCATTGAAGCGTGCCGTGCGTATCGGGGCAGATGTGGAAATTATTGTTGTCCACAGCCTTGAACACTTCTTTCTTGCCGAGAGGAGCGTCCTCGCGTGCCACAAATTTATCGGGAAGCGCATAATAATGCTCCATAGTCACGCGGCCCTCCACCGAGGCGCTGCAGCCGAGAGAGTCGAGAACGGTGTAGTATTCGTCGCCGCTGATTTTGTCGACCATTCCGCAGTCGATTCTACCGTCGATCGACTCCACCATGTGGCATATTATATAGGGTCGTGCCATTTCTGTTATTTCTTGAATCCGGTGCGTTCGAGCCAGCGGTTGACACTCTTGCGCGCCGAGTCACGGTTCTCCTGCGCAATCTTGCCCTCGACGGCCAGGCCTTTGCCCACGGCCACATCGGCGCCCTTGCAGGCGGATGCTATCTTGCGGTCCGTGCTTCCCATGCCGCTGCCCTCGTGGGTCACGAAAGGAATCACGGTCTTGCCCGTCCAGTCGTGCTTTTCGATAAAGGTGTAGACACACATGGGTGGTTCGCCCCACCACTGCGGATAGCCCACGAAGATCACGTCATAGTCTTCGATGGCGATATCGCCCTTCACGGCCGGGCGCGCGTGCTGCTGCAACTCTTTCTTTGCGATTGCGATGCACTCGTCGTAGCTGTCCTCCGGATAGCCTTTTTCGGGCACGATCTCGAAGCGGTCGGCACCTGTGGCATCTGCAATCATGTCGGCTATGATGTGGGTGTTGCCCTTTTCAATATAGCCCACGCTGTAGTTCTCTCCGGTGTGGGAGAAGAACACGACCAGTTTTTTTCCGTCGGTAGTCATTTCAGTATTGCTGTTTTTGTTTTTGTCGTTTTTGGATGTCTCCGCGGCGCAGGAATTCAAGCCCGGCAACAGGCAAAGACACATAAGCAGAGATTTCACAAATCCTTTTTTCATAAATTCCGAACTTTATCTGCAAATTTAACGGAAATCAAAGACTTTGCTGTTGCACAAATGCGGTCAAAACTTGCACTATTCCACCAAAAAAAGATTTCGCTGAAGAAAAAGGACGCGCCTCGGGGGCACGTCCTGCAGGTGTTATACGGTGTTGGGGTGTTACTTGCCTTTCTGCTTTTCAAGCTGGCGGTCGAGCGCCTCGAGGCACAGGTCCACGGCCTCCTCGAAAGTGTCGGCCACTTTGGTGGCCACCATTTCGCCGTGGGCGGGAGTGGTGACGCGCACGAGGGCTTCCTTGTTCATCGCCGTCTCGGGCTTAACCACCTTGAGGGTAACGTCGGTGGTGGTTATATCGGGGTAGCGGCGGGCGATACGGTCGGCTTTCTTGTTGATGAAAGCGGTGAGGGCTTCGGAGATGTCGAAGTGGATGGCTTGGATTTTGGTAGTCATGTTATCCTCCTTTTCTTTGTGCACGGGGGTGTGCAAGTTGGTAATTGTTTTGAAGGTCTCTATAGCTCAGGTGTGTATAGACCTGAGTGGTTGCGAGCGACGCGTGGCCCAGTAGCCGCTGCACGGCATTGAGGTCGGCGCCGTTGTTTAGCATGTCGGTGGCGAAGGAGTGGCGCAGCACGTGGGGCGAGCGGCGGGCCGAGTGTACGTTGCCGTCAAGCGCATTGTGCACTATGCGGTTGAGCATGCCGTAGCTGAGCGGTTCTCCCGTGGGGCGCACCGCAAAGTGGCGGGGCGTGAATCCCACGGTGGCGTCGCGCAGCGTGCGGTATGTGTCGATGGCCTGTTTCACTTCGTCGGCAAAAGGTATTATTCTTTCTTTTGAACGCTTTCCCAGCACTTTTAGTTCGCCGCGCGCGGTATCAACGTCGGCATCGATCAGCCCCAGCATCTCCGATGCGCGCATTCCGGTGGCGTAGAGCAGCAGCACTATGGTGTGGTCGCGCACCTGCTCGAAGTCGTCGGGGTGGTCCGGCGCCGCGTCGAGCACTGCGGCGGTCTCGTGGGGCGCGATGAACGAGGGCAGCGGTTTGCTCAGCCGCGGTGGCACCAGTTCCGCCGCAGGATTCACCTCCAGGCCGCGGTGGCGCATGGCCCATGCGAATAGGGCGCGCACGGCCTGCACGCGCCTGCGCAGCGTGCGCGCCGATGCTCCTCCGGCGGCCATGTGCACGAGCCACTGGCGCAGGTCGTCGAGCGTCACTTCCTCAAGCACGGGATCTTCCCCGCCGGCGGTAAATTCGCTCCACAGCCGCAGGTCGGTCTCGTAGGCGCGCACGGTGTGTGGCGACGCAGCCGCCTCACATTCGAGATATTTCAGGAATTCCTCTATCATGCGGCTCTAAGTTACGAAAAAAAGCCCGGCCACAAAAGCAGTATGAAAAAAAACATCAAATTTTATGGCCGAGAGGGTATCTGAGGGAAAACTCGCGCAGAGGCGCAGAGTGATGTGTAATAGGCTGATTGTCAACGAAACGCAGGGGTGCGCCATGGTGCGTCCCTACATTTGGCCGGTAATCTATCTGTTGCGATTTTTCAGCGCCAGGGGAATTCCGGGGGCACCGGGCGATGCTTCACAGCCAGGCGCACGCGGGAGCAGAACTCGCGCACCACGGCCTTGACGGGGCCCGGCTCCATGCCCAGCACCTTGAAGAGCAGGCCGGCCTCTCCGGGCAGGTGGGTGATGCCTGCGGCGAGCTTCTTGTCGTGGTCGATGAAGGGCTCGGTGGCGTCGTAGATGGCGGCGGCCTTGTCGGGCGGGGTGAGCACGATCACGTTGGCAAACACGTCGTACGGGCCCATGAAGCCCGCGTCGCGCAGGGGCATCCTCGCGGGGTCGATCACGAATTTCTCGCGGAAGAGCTGCTCGCCGTCCGGGCGCTCGCCGTGGGTGCACACCGATAGCACGTCGTACTGGAAGAGCTCGCCGTCGCCGTAATATTTGCGGCCGCCCATGTAGATCTCCGAGTAGAACAGCGTGGCCGTGGGATGGGCCACGATGCGGGTGTCGCATATGAAACGGGTGTGGCGGCAGGGTATGATAGGCTCGGGCAGATATTCGAGATAGGTGTCGGCCTCCAGGTTGAATTCCTGGGTCATGCCTGAGTAGTTGCGGCGCATCTCGGCCAGCTTGGTGGCGGCTCCGGTGCTCACGAAGGCCATGGAGCCCTCGTGCATGGTGAAGCGCTGCACGTAGCGGTCGCCGTCCACGTTGGGGCCTCCGCTGGAGAGAATGTAGACGCATGGCAGGTCCGGCATCTCCTCGTCGAAGTACAGCTCCTGCTGCACTATGAGGGGGGCGCGGCGGTCGAGCTCGCGCATGATGCTCTTGCCGGTCTTGTCCAGTTCGAATCCCAGGTTGAGATAGCCGTGCTTGCCGGGGCAACCCACATACATGGCGTCGGGTTCGGCCAGATAGGGCTGCATCTCGGGCGCCGAGTCGAAATCTACCTTGGGCGCGTCGGAGTAGTGTCGCTGATGGGTGGGCGCGGGCATGGGCGTGGGTGTGGGGCGGTTATTTTACTTTATCGAAGAGGGCCATCTTGAAGATAAGATCCACGAGCTCGTCGATGCCTTCGCCGGTGAGGCTGTTGGTGAACACGAAGGGCTTGCCGGGACGCATCAGGCGCGAGTCGTGGTCCATCACCTCGAGGCTGGCGTGCACGTAGGGGGCGAGGTCGGTCTTGTTGATCACGAGGATATCGCTCTGCGAGATGCCTGGGCCGTCCTTGCGGGGAATCTTGTCGCCGGCGGCCACGTCGATCACGTAGATGAAGAAGTCGACCAGCGCGGGGCTGAACGTGAGGGTGAGGTTGTCGCCGCCGCTTTCGATGAGCACCACGTCGGCATCGGGGAATTTGGCTTCCATCTCCTCCACGGCGGCGATATTCATCGAGGGGTCCTCGCGCACGGCGGTGTGGGGGCACGCGCCGGTCTCGACGCCGATAATGCGGTCTTCCATGAGCACGCCCTTGAGGGTCTTGCGCACATGCTTGGCGTCTTCCGTGGTTACGATGTCGTTGGTGATGATGAGCACGCTCATTCCCTTGTCCATGAGGCGGGGAGTGATAGCTTCGATGAGTGCCGTCTTGCCGGAGCCCACGGGGCCGCCGACGCCTATTCTGCAGGTAGACATAATGTGGTCGGTATCTTGTGTGTGGTTATGTTGTTAAATCGTGAAATGAAAACAATCGCGCAGCCTGTTAGTTCATGAACATGCGCATTTTGCCTTTCTCGTGCAGCGAGGCCATGATGTCCATCTCCGGCACGAAGGCGTGCATCTGGTCGAGGGTCATGGCGCGCGCCTGCTCATAGTGGGCGTCGGTATCGGCCGCGAGGTTGAAGAGGATGCGCTGGGTGTCGTAGTGCGACACGCGCACGCATCTCAGGGCTGCGCTCACCACCATATTGGCCACGCCGTACTGGTGTGAGGCGTAGAGCTCGCGCTCGCCTATTCCGGCTGCCGCGAATGCCATGCCTTGGGCCACGGGATAGCAGCCGGGCGTTTTCCCGGCCTTGATATCCTCCAGCCAGCGTGCCATGAGTGAATCCTCGCCCCAGAGGTGCACGCCCAGCTCCGCCAGCTTTTTGCCCATGCGCTTGAGCATCAGGCGTGCCTCGTCGTTCATCTTGAAGCGCAGGAGGGCTTCGTCGGCGGCCAGGATATCGTCGTAGCGTCCTTCGAGTGCTGCGCGATAGGCATGCAGGGCGGCCACGCCGTCGCTGAAGGCTGCCTGGAGGGCTGCCGCGCGGGTGTATTGCTCGAGCGAGGCGGCGTCGTGCACAAGGCCTTCGTAGGATGCGGTCTCGAGGCCGTTGGAAAACGAGAATGTGCCCACCGGGAAGGTGGCGTCGGAGAATTGCAGCAGAGGGAGTATCGGATTCATGTGTCGACGGTCTTTAGTGAACGTGGCTGTGGCTTTCGTGGCCCGCGCCTCCGAAGAGGCGGCGCACCTCGTGGGGTGCCATGTAGGGAATCACTTCGCTGCCTTCTACGAATTCGTAGGTGATATCGTCGATATGGTGTGTGTCCATCACGCTGAGCATCACCTTGCGGTCCACGGTCATGGGCACATACACCTTCGTGCCTTTCACCACGGCGGGCCAGTGCTGATTGCCTATGGCGTGGCCCAGCTCGAGGGATATGCGTATGATTTCTTCGGTGGCGAGGCCTTCGAGGCGTGCCAGATCCACAACGAGCACGGGGCTGAGCTTGAGGCGCAGGATGGCCGCGAAGTTTTGCCCGGGGTCGTAGGCTATGATATCGCCGTCGGCCACCTGATGGCGGTTCGACAGGGCCACGGGGTATTCGTGGCCGTGCTCGTCCACGGCGAGGAAGCGGCTCTTCTGTGCCGTCCACTGGTCGAGGAAGATGTTATGAACATGCGCGCCCTCCAGGCGTGCGGCCCATTCCGGGTCGTGGGCGTTGCCTATGATGGATGTGATTACTTCCATGAGTTGAATTTCCGGTTATGACGTGGTGAAGTGTGTAAAGAGAGCGGAGACGCGCAGGGCGTCCCCGCTCTCATATTATTAATTGTGTCAGAGATGTCTCAGGGGCTTAGCTGAACCAGTAGAGCTGGCCGAGCGAAACGCTCTTGCAGGGATCCACATAGGCGAGCTTGCCGTCGACGTAGACGTTGAACGTCTCGGGATCCACTTCGATGCGCGGGGTGGCATCGTTGCGCAGCATGTTGGCCTTGCCCAGCTGGCGCGTGCCGTGCACGCCGTAGAGGATGTTGGCGGTGCCGTAGCCGGGAGCTACGCCGTTTGCCAGCGATGCCTGCGACACGAAGCGCACGCAAGTGTTGGTCATGGCTTTGCCGAAGGCGCCGTACATCGGGCGGTAGATCACGGGCTGCGGGGTGGGCAGCGATGCGTTGGGGTCGCCCATCTCGGCCCAGTTGATGAAGCCGCCTTTGATCACCATCTTGGGCTTGCAGGCGAAGAACGCGGGCTCCCAGAGCACGAGGTCGGCCATCTTGCCCACTTCGATACTGCCCAGAATGTCGTTGATACCGTAGCAGATAGCGGGGTTGAGGGTGATCTTGGCCAGATAGCGGAGCACGCGGAAGTTGTCGTTCTCGGTGGAATCCTCGGGCAGCTTGCCGCGGGCGTCCTTCATGTAGGATGCCATCTGGAAGGTACGCATGAAGGATTCACCCACGCGGCCCATTGCCTGCGAGTCGGAGCTCACCATGGAGAGCACGCCCATGTCGTGCAGGATATTTTCGGCGCTCTGCGTCTCGGGACGCACGCGGCTCTCGGCGAATGCCACATCGGAGGGGATGTTGGGGTTGAGGTTGTGGCAGACCATGATCATGTCGAAGAGCTCGGCCTGCGAGTTGATGCCGAAGGGCAGGGTGGGGTTTGTGGACGAAGGCAGCACATTTGCCATCGATGCCACCTTGAGCAGGTCGGGAGCGTGGCCGCCGCCGGCGCCTTCTGTGTGGTAGGTGTGGATTGCGCGGCCGTCGATGGCTGCGATGGTGTCTTCCACGTAGCCGCTCTCGTTCAGGGTGTCGGTGTGGATTGCCACCTGCACGTCGTTGCGGTCGGCGTTGTCGAGGCATGCGCGGATTGCGGCGGGAGTGGCGCCCCAGTCTTCATGCACCTTGAAGCCCATGCATCCGGCTTCGATCTGTTCCTGCAGGGTGTCCTGCGTGGAGGTGTTGCCTTTGCCCAGGAAGCCCATGTTGATGGGCAGGCCTTCGGATGATTCGAGCATCTTGCGGATGTTCCAGGGGCCGGCGGTGATGGTGGTGCCGTTGGAGCCGTCGGTGGGGCCGATGCCGCCGCCGATGAGGGTGGTGATACCGTTGCTCAGGCAGTTGTAGGCCTGCTGGGGAGCGATCATGTGGACGTGGCCGTCAATGCCGGCTGCGGTGAGGATAAGGTGCTCGCCCGAGATGGCGTCGGTGCTGGGACCGGTGCACAGCGTGGGAGTCACGCCCTGCATGATATTGGGGTTGCCGGCTTTGCCTATGCCTGCGATTTTGCCGTCTTTCACGCCCACGTCGGCCTTCACCACGCCCAGCACGGGGTCGATGATGGTGACATTTGTGATCACGAGGTCGAGCGAGCCGCCCTTGCTGGTGATGGTATTGGCCGTGCCCATGCCGTCGCGCAGGGTCTTGCCGCCGCCGTACACCACTTCGTCGCCCATGACGCGCAGGTCTTTTTCAATCTCCACGTAGAGATTGGTGTTGCCCAGTCGGATTTTATCGCCCGTGGTGGGGCCGAAGAGCATGTTGTTTTCCTGTCTTGAGATAGTAGCCATGAGTGTTTACTTTTTGTCGTTAGAGGAAGGGGTTGCGGGAGCTGCGGGGGCAGCGGGTTTTGCTGCGGGGGCAGCTGCTGCGGCTGCCTGTGCGGGAGTGCCTGTGGCCACTCCGCCGGGCACGATATACTCGGCCACGGTGTCGTCGCCGGGCGCATCCTTGAAGCCGTTTTCGTCCATGCGGCGGTAGGCTCGGTCGCGGGTGGGGAAGTAGGTGGGCTTGTCCTCGGGGCCGGCATAGCCGTCGGTGAGGTCGTTGAAGCCAATGATGCGGCGCTTGCCGGCGAATGTGACGAGTTCGACCACTTTTTCCTCGCCGGGCTCGAAGCGGATAGCGGTGGTGGCGGGAATGTTGAGGTGGCAGCCGAAGGCGGCCTTGCGGTCGAATTCCAGATAGCGGTTGGCCTCGAAGAAGTGCAGATGGCTGCCCACCTGGATGGGACGGTCGCCGGTGTTGTGAACGGTCACCGTAACGGTCTGGCGGCCGGCATTGTACTCCAGATTTCCGGACTGCAGGATCACGCCGCCCACGGGCACGTAGGTCTCGGGCGTGAAGCCGGGAGTGATATTAGTGTCGTTGCTCATTGTGTTCAGTGTTTAGAGGGAGGTGAGTTACTTGATGGGGTGGTGGATCGACACCAGGCGCGAGCCATCGGTGAATACGGCTTCAACCTGCAGCAGCGTGATCATGTCGGCGACGCCTTCCATCACGTCGTCCTTGGTGAGGACGTTGGACGCGTCGTGCATCACTTCTTCTACTGTTTTGCCTTCGCGGGCGCCTTCGAGCGCGCAGCTTGTGATGTAGGCCACTGATTCGGGATAGTTGAGCTTAAGTCCCTTTTGGAGACGGCGTTCGGCTATCATTCCCAGGGTGAGAAGGGTGAGCTTGTCTTGCTCTTTAGGGGTCAGATGCATGTTTTGGTGGTTTTATGAGGGGAATATGTTTGAATTTGAGAACAAGCGTGCTATTAAAAAGTTTTGCAATTTACACAAAAAATCTCATTTGCGCTATATGTTTTGCAGCATGTTTTGCATCGAACGGACGCGTCTCCGATAAAGGGCGCTCCATGGCGCAGCCCTTTATTCAGAGTCGCGTATATGTTTGGTAGCCGTCGGATTTTCACCCGAAGACAAACATTTATTATGGTGGCGGGACGTTTTCCGCAGCTGCGAGGACGCGCGATTGTCGGAACTTGCGGAAGCGGCCCCATGGATCAGGTGGAATCGCGGGGATGGTGGGCTGATGGATGAAACATTTTAAGTTGATTTGCAGATTAACGGGTTAATAAATCGGGTTGATTATCTCGGTGTGTGTAAAATCCCGGCCGGGGGGCGCCCTGAGCTCAGGGGCGCGTTTTAGACCCCGTTCTACAATATTTGTTAAGGCTGAGGTCGCATATCGCCGAGTGATTTTTGTCTTGTGATGATGGAGCGTAGCGATGCTACGTGACTGAAGAACAAGGCAGAAAGCGCCGTAGAGATGCGAGGCGAAGATATTCCAATCACAGACTCAATTCCGATTATCTGAACCGGCTGTGGAGTAGAATCCTCCTTGCCTCGGCCAATCGTCATGCATCTGTGTCCGCTTGTTTCGGTCACAATGCAACCGCATTGCTCCCTCACTGCGCAAACACATCTGAATAACGCTTGACCGCCTCAGCCTTAACAAATATTGTAGAACGGGGTCTTATTACACTGCAAAGTTACGATACAATGATATCCTGATAACCTATAATCGCGCACTCGTGGACGCGATTCAAGGCTATTTTAGTATAATCGCCTGGACTCCAACGTCGTATAAAAGCGCGATTCAAGTAAAATTTTTGAAAAAAATTCCGGAGGTGAAAAAGACGCGCCGAAGAGCGCGCCGTGTTCGCTCGCCCCCGCTATTCCGGGGGCGTAAAATAAACATCGGCCCGCTGTGGAGAGCGGACCGATGTGCAGAAGCCTATATAAATCTTATAAGACTGATAAATCTTACTTAATTTATATTCTATTGTTTGTTGATGCGGACTATTCGGCTGCGGGGGCGGGAGTGTAGCGGGCGTTGAGGCCGGCGATCACTTCCTGTGTGATGTCGAGGGCGGGGTTGAAGTACACGCCGCTTTCGCGCAGCAGCACTGCGTCGTAGTGGCGGGTGGCGTTGAGATCGCGCAGGAAGCTGTCGAGACTGTCCTGGAGCACTTTCTGGCGCTCGGCCATCTTGGCGGTGATGCTGTTCTGACGGGCTGCCAGCACGTTGGCTGCCTCGTTCTGCTTCTTGTTGAAGTTGTTCACGTCGGCATCGAAGGATTCCTGGCTCAGGTAGCCGTTGCTGTTGCGCTTCTGCTCGATGCTGCTGCCCAGACGCTGGATTTCGTTCTGCTTCTGGCGCTCGAGGTTCTGATAGTCGAGCATGAGCTTCTGGCCTTCCTTGCTGATTTCCTGTGCCAGCGTGTAGTTGGCGAATACGGTGTCGAGGTTGAGATAACGGATGCCGCCGCCTTTGCCGGTTTCGCCGTCGGCTGTTGCAGTAGTGGTGGCGGGAGCCTCGTTGTTGTCGGCGGCTTTGTCGGCCTTCGAGCATGCGGTGGCTGCTACGGCCAGGGCTATTACGAGCAGGCGGGCTGCGATAGCTAATTTTTTCATTTAGCTGGGGTTGTTTTGGTGGTTGTTATGTTTTTGTTTTGTTTTTTCGTCGTGGTCTTGGCCCGAGGATGCGCATGAGATGCCGCGGCGGCGCAGTGCCGCGTGCTCGTGGATGTGTCCGGAAGGAAAGCGCGCGCCGGGCACAAAAAACACTTTCACACCCAGCAACAGCACGCACACACCCACTATAGCTATGCTCAGCAAAATCACTTTCATGGGCATTTTCGAGCTTTTGATGTGCAAATATAGGAAAGGAATGTGAAATAATCGTCATATCTAAAATTATTTTTGTAATTTAGAGCGCCCAAAACGGGCATTTTTAACATTCTTTGCAAAACGGCGCCCCGCCGTTAAGCGTTTTTTTGAAATGTTTCTTATTAAAAACCGTCACATACTATGACTATCAAAGATCTCAAGCCCGCGGCTGTCTTCGCCATTTTCGACGAAATCAACCACGTGCCCCGTCCCTCCAAGAAGGAAGGCAAAATCCGCAAGTATCTCCTCGACTTCGCCGCCAAGCACAACCTCGCCGTCAAGACCGACGCCGTGGGCAACGTGGTGATGAGCGTGCCCGCCACCCCGGGCCACGAGGATGCGCCCACGCTGATAATGCAGGCCCACATGGACATGGTGTGCGAGAGCAACGACAAGAATTTCGACTTCGAGAACTCGCCCATCACCACCATCGTGGACGGCGACTGGCTGCGCGCCGACGGCACCACCCTGGGAGCCGACAACGGCATTGGTATGGCTGCCGCTCTGGCCGCCCTCACAGATAAGGAACTGGTGCACGGCCCGCTTGAGGCCCTCTTCACCGTGGATGAGGAAACGGGCCTCACCGGCGCCAACAACCTGGGCGAAGGCATGATCACCGGCACTATGCTGCTCAACCTCGACAGCGAGGACGATGCCGAGATCTTCGTGGGCTGCGCCGGCGGTGTGGACACCACGTGCACCTTCAGCTACGAGCGCATGATGGCTCCCACTGATTTCTTCTACTTCAAGGTGGATATCAGCAAGGGCCTGGGCGGCCACAGCGGCGGCGACATCCACCTGGGCCGCGCCAATGCCAACCGCCTGCTCGCACGCTTCCTCTACAGCCTCATAGCCGCAGGCCATGAGATCGCGCTCTCCGAAATCGATGGCGGCAACCTGCGCAACGCCATCCCCCGCGCCGCCCATGCCATAGTGGGCGTGCACGCCGGCAACAAGGAGACCGTGCGCGTGCTCTTTAATGAATACGTGGCCGAAGTGCAGGCCGAATTCGCCGGCATCGAGCCCACTCTGGAGCTTGAACTGAGCAGCGTGGAGCGCCCTGAATACTGCGTCGACACCCCCACCACGGTGCGCCTTGTGGAAGCTCTCTATGCCGCGCCCCACGGTGTGATCAGCATGAGCCGCGACCTCGAAGGCCTCGTGGAGACTTCCACGAATCTCGCTTCCGTGAAGATGCAGCCGGACAGCACTATCCTCGTCACCACCTCGCAGCGCTCGAGCGTGGAGTCGCGCAAGTGGGACATCGCCCGCCGCGTGGAGGCTCTCTTCACCCTGGCCGGCGCCAAGGTGACCCACGGCGACGGCTATCCCGGCTGGGCCCCCAACATGAACAGCCCCATCATGCACCTCGCTTCCGATGCCTACGAGGAGCTCTACGGCGTGCGTCCCGCCATCAAGGCCATTCATGCAGGCCTCGAGTGCGGCCTGTTCCTGGAGAAGTATCCCTATCTCGACATGGTGTCGTTCGGCCCCACGCTGCAGGGCGTGCACTCGCCCAGCGAGCGCATGTATATCCCCGCCGTGGAGCGCTTCTGGGGACAGCTCACCCGCACTATCGAGAAGGTGGCCGATCTCAAGAAGTGATCGCACGCAAGTGGCCCGCTTTCCGCACATATCCATAGCCGCTGCCGCGGCCCTGCTCATCCTGCAGGGCTGCGGCTCGGCACGTGCGGCCGTGCCGCATCGCTTCAGCCCCGATCCCATAGGCCACAACTATGTGGTGGTGGGGGGCGACACTATTCCCGTGAGTTTCCTGCCTCCGGCCGAGAGCCTGCGCAGCGGGCGCCTCACCGAGCGTGACTTCGAGGAAGTGGCTGCCGACCTGGGTGTGGAAGTGGCGGCAATCAAGGCGGTGACGGAAATCGAGGCGGGGCCCGGCCATCAGGGATTCTGGGCCGACGGCAAACCGCTGATCAACTTCGACCTCTCGATGTATCGCAAGCGCGCCGCGCGACGGGGCGTGCAGCTCAATAAATACACCGGCTCACACGCCGTGATATTCAACCGCCCCAACACCGCGCGCTACGGCTCGCAGCAGGCCGCCCAGCAGGCACGCCTCGACGCGGCCATGAGCATCGACAGCATATCGGCTATCGAGGGCACGTTCTGGGGTATGTTTCAGATAGGAGGCTTCAATTATGATCGCTGTGGCACCAAGTCGCACGCCGAGTTTCTGAAGCTCATGAGCCGCAGCGAGCGCGATCAGCTCGAGCTGTTTGCCGAGTTTATCCGCCGTGCGGGTCTGCTGCCCGCGTTGCGCGCCAAGGACTGGGCCACATTCGCCCGTGGCTACAACGGCCCCAGCTATGCCGCCCGCGGCTACCACACGCGCCTCGCCTCCAGCTACGCCAAGCACAAGGCCCGGAAATAAACCGGGGGGGATATAATCGCGCAGAGGCGCAGAGAACACTTGAGGGCCGTAGGCCCGATGTTGTGGTTAACCGGGCATGACCGAAGGGAGTGCCCGGGAAAAACATATATAAGTG
Organism: uncultured Porphyromonadaceae bacterium; assembly: GCA_947176585.1. Taxonomy (GTDB): domain Bacteria; phylum Bacteroidota; class Bacteroidia; order Bacteroidales; family Muribaculaceae; genus CAG-873. The sequence goes on along the minus strand of CAMWRI010000006.1, from coordinate 9,828 downwards.
CGTGAGTCGCAGAGCGACGATGTTGTGATGATGCTACACACGACACCGTCGCTTCGCGACTATGGCCTGGCGGTCACTTGTCCGGGCACTCCCTGCGGTCATGCCCGGTTAACCACAACGTCGCACCTGCGGTGCTCTCTAGCTTGAGGTCATTTTTCCTCTGCGCGATTTTTGGTTCACTCCATGTCGCGGCGTAGGCGCCAGCGGATGCGGAAGGCGGCGGCGCGGCGGCCGCCGGGGCCGGTGATTTCGCAGTCGGTGGTGTGGTCGTGCTGCTCCACGCGCAGCGTGGCGGGGGTGCCGTAGAGGAGCTCGTGGTTGAAGGTCATGTCGAGGCGCGCCACGGCATAGTGGTCGTGGTGCTCGAGGGGCCAGTGGTCGAGCAGGCGCTCAAGGTAGCGCACGGTGTTGACGTGGCGGTTGAAGTCGATATCGCTGTAGCCGAAGTGCAGGGGTTCTTCCTCGGCAGCCTCGCCGAGCTTGCCCACGCGTGCCGCCGGCGCTACGTCGCAGGGGCGGTCGAGGCAGGGAAAGGCGTCGCGCTCAAAGGCGAGCAGGTCAGCCATGGTGCGGGATTGCATATCGATCGCTACCCACGTGGAGCGGGCGCGTGCCAGGGTGTTGCCGCCCTCGTCCACCACTTCAAACATGCGGTCGGAGAAGTGGCGGTTGTAGCTCTCGATCCACGTGTAGATGCTGAACGTTTCGTTGATGCGCGGGTAGCGCTCGATCTCGATGCTCATGCGGCTGAGCACCCAGCCTATGCCGGCGCTGCTCAGCTCCTCGTAGCCAATGCGCAGGGCGTTGGCGTGGCGCGTGGCGATTTCTATGCATTTCTGCACAAGCATGGGGGCCGAGAGAAGGCCGTGGGCATCGGTCTCGCCTGCCGTGAGGCAGTAGTGGCTGTTGTATAAATCCTGGAACATACTCTAATAACGTGCCCCGGGGCGCAATGTTGTGGCGGGTAGCAGAATAATTTTGCGTGTGGTGCTCATGGGAGTAGAGGCCTCGCGCAGAGGCGCAGAGAGATATAAAGATTTGGTAATTAGCGTGGTGGCATATCTGAAAAACTTCGCGACGCCGTACACTCACGTGCACGACGTCGCTGATCAATAAACAATATGCTTTGCCCCTTGCGGGGTTAAGACTTCGTTACTTTACGAGTTGCTTTTCCACCTTGCCTGCACGGCGCACCAGATAGATGCTGCCGGCTTCGGGGCGTGCCACGCGCACACCCTGGAGGTTGAAGTACTCGGCTGCTTCAGCACCCTCGACAGATACTTCTTCGATACCGGTGGTACCGGTGTTGCCGGAGGTGGTGAGCACCACATTTGCTTCGTTGTTGGTGTCGTTGCTGAAGGTATGCTCGGTGAGTTCCTCGCCGTTATGGCTAATAGTGGCCTTAAACTGGTGGGTCTTTTCAGCTCCGGTGGTGTTTACGTCGGGTATGGTGATTACGCCGGTGGCAACGTGAGTCACGGGGTCGTTGGTGTTGGGCGAAACTCGCATCATAGCGCCCTGGGGCTGCTCGTAGTCGCGAATGGCGTGTACGGTAGAACTTTCTTCCTTACCGTCAACGTTGAGGGTAACTTTATATTCCTGATCTTCCTCGTAGTGTACGATGTAGAGAGAATAGTGCATCGTCACGGAAGTGTTGCCTGCAATAAGGTTGTGTTCAAAGCCTGCAATGCGGCTCAGGTGCTTGTAGTTGACGGAGATTTTGGTCCAAGCACGCTGACCAGAACCCGTAATGCTGAAGGTTACACTTTTGACATCTGTATCCGCCGGAGAGGTCCATTTAGAACCGTCGCTATTCAAACTGCCTCCGCCTTCTTTTATTCCGAAAGTGGCTGTTTTTGTAGCGGTTGCAAAAGAAATACTTTCAATCGCAAATCGTTCAGGAACGCTTATGGTAACATATGATTCAGGGTATATGCGCAGAGTGTTGTTTGAGTCGTAGAAGGCAGCTTTGTTTGTTGCTTTTGAACAATCAAAAGAAATTTTTGTCAAAACGCCCTCTATTTCGGTTAAAGCTTCGGCATTGGTTAAATCAAAATCTGCAAATACCATTTCTTCAAGTGAGTTGTCGGGGTCCATCACATGAAGCATGTAGGTTACTTCATCATAGCAGATAAAGTCAGGATTGTCTGCAGGGATATATGCAGTGATTAAAGCAACTCCATTGACATCGTTCTCGTTATTACTGAATGTCATGGTGCCATTTTCGTCAACGCTAATGAGTTCTTCGTTGCTGCTGGAATATGCAACGGCAGCAAGAGCCTCTGCGCTCTCAACTCCACCAATGGTAGCCGTTAGCGTAGGCTGCTCAAAAACATCTCCTAAGTGGATATGATTGTTATTGGTGCTCCAGGCAAGCTCAACTACCTTACGTGTTTCCGGCTTTATGACTTCGTATTCAAATTCGAGATAGTAAAAGCGCACTTGAGCCTTATTGGTAATCTCTATAGTTTCGGTTGCAGATAGTCCGGTGAATTCAGCTGTGGGTGAATCTGAAGATGTAGTTATTGTATTATCTCCGATTGTTATGTCTCCATGATTTGACCCTACCTCAATCTTTACACTTTTGATGGTAATACCGTCAGCAGGTGTGAGCTTGATTATATCGTTTGCATACCAGCGAACCAAGCCACCATTAACCTGGGAGGTGCTGTTGTTTTTCTTTTCAATGTCGAACGTGGCAACACCATTAATAGATACAGGATTATTCGGAAGATTGCCTGTTAGTTCGTAAATTTTGCCGGCAGATGACGTAGTTTTTGCATCTTTTGCTTGGAAAGCACCGGTTTCTGCTTGGGCTACGTAGCCGATGCCCAGGAGCAGGAGGAGAGTTAGTAGAATTTTTTTCATAAGATGTGTATTGTGTTATTGATTGGTGTCCCGTGTTGGGTTAGGTGCGAAAAAGGCTATGCCCCGCTTGTGCCGGGTGGCACAGGCGGGGCATAGTTATGCTTTTGCGCGATTAAATCGCTATTATTCAGCCGATTGCAATGGGGGGGGGTAGAACCGAGGCGCATTTCGCCCTTAGGCGCGGAGGAGAGTGATATGGAATGTGACTGGTTCATGGCGCAAAATTACGCCTTTTGCGTGAGCTGTGCAATAGTAGGCACAAATTTATTTGTTAAAAATGCGATAAGGCGCGGAGGGGTGAGACGGCACAAGACCGTCGCTTCGCGACTGGGCGCGGGCGGGTGCTGTCCGGGCACTCCCTGCGGTCATGCCCGGTTAACCACGACGTCGCAACTTCGGTGCTCTTTCGTTGCGGCTGTGCCGGGTAGACCGCGATGTCGGGCCTCAGGCCCTCTTTGGCTGCGGTGGAGGTAAGTCGCGAAGCGACGTGGTTGTGGTTAACCGTGCATGACCGCAGGGAGTGCACGGTGAGGGAGTGTCCTCGGGCGGAGTCGCGGAGCGATGATGTCGTGGTGTCGTGCGCACAACACCGTCGCTCCGCGACTGGAGGCGGTCGGGTGCTGTCCGGGCACTCCCTACGGTCATGCCCGGTTAACCACAACGTCGCACCTTCGGTGCTCTCTCGCTGCCGCGCTTGCCTTGCCTGAGGCGGACGCTGTCCGGGCACTCCCTGCGGTCATGCCCGGTTAACCACGACGTCGCACCTTCGGTGCTCTCTCGCTGCCGCGCTTGCCTTGCCTGAGGCGGATGCTGTCCGGGCACTCCCTGCGGTCATGCCCGGTTAACCACGGCGTCGCACCTTCGGTGCTCTTTCTCTGCGGCTCTGCGCGAGTGTTACCAAATAATGAAATGAGGCCCGGGGTGTCCGGGCCTCATTCTATGATGGTGTGTGGTGGATATCAATCGTGCACTGCGCTCTGGACGAAGTTGAGCGAGTGGTTCTTGACTTTGTTCTTGCCCAGGAGGAGCTGAGCGGGGTTGAAGTGGCCGATGCCCATGGTCTGGTTGAAGCGGGCGGCGTATTCCTCGAAGTTGTAGGGGCGGCCTTCGGCGGTGGCGTCGATCACCTCAAACACCACTACGGCGTTGTTGCCGGGGATCACGTCGGAGAGCTTGCCTTTCTCGGTGGAGGCTACGGCACCCTGCACTGCGCTTTCGTTGAAGCCGATGCCGGGAATCATAGCCTGGGTGAATACCACGCGGGCGGTGTCGATCTTGCTCTCCATGGCGGCTGCGTAGCCTGCGAGGTCGTTGGCCTTGCCGGCGTACTGTGCCTTGAGGGCTTCGCCGCGCTTCTTGGTGAGTGCCTGCTGGCGGAGGGCGGCGTTGATGGCGGGAGCGGTGTGGGGGAGATAGTCGCCGGTGAAGACGTCCATCACGGCCACGGCCATGAGGTAGGTCTGCTTGTTGTCCTGGAAGGAGGGCGATACCTGGCCCTTGCGTGCGTCCATAGCCCACTTCACGGCGCCGCGGCTGTCGGCCACGTTGCCCACGAGGGGAGTGGATGCGCTCACCATAGCGGGAACGGTGTTGTAGCCGTTTTCGGCGGCATTGGCGCTGAAGTCGGCGGCGCTGCTATTGGCGGCGAGGAAGGTGTTGAGGTCGGTGGAGAGCTGAGCCACGGTCTCGTTGGAGGGGTCGATGGTGTACTCTACCACGGCGAGGTCGTAGAAGGGCACGGGGGCGTGGCGACGCTCCACGCGGTAAACGCCGGAGGCGGGCTGGCCCTGGATGGTGTCGGTGTAGGCGAAGGCTTCACCGACGGTGGCGGCGGTGAGGCGCTGTGCGAGCGACTCGGGGAATCCGGCGCCCAGCGAGGTCCAGGTGCTGTCGACGCCCATGAGGGTCTGTCCGTCGCTCAGGGATGCCATGGTGGCACCGCCGCGCACTGCGGCGAGGGCGCTGTCGAGGAGCTCGGGGTTCTGGGCCATGAGATACGACACCTGGATGGAGTCGATGTTGTGCTTCTTGTCGATGAGCTTGGCCAGGGTGTAGCTGTCGTTGGTGTGGCTGAGGATAACGGCTGCGCCCACGGCAGCGGTGTCGGCGAAGGCGCGGAGGGCGCGGTCGGTGATCTGCGACGCGGGGGCGTCGATGCGGTTGACGAGGAAGCGGGAGTTGGCGCTCACGCCGTCGGTGGCGGGCTCGCTGTTGAGAGCCAGGAGTGCGTTCTCCACTTCCTGCTGGCCTGCGAGGCGGTCGGCCTGGGAGGGCTCGATGCTCACGAGGATGTACTCTACGGCACGGTTTTCCTCGTTGAGGCGGTAGGCTTCCTTATCGGCCTGCCATGCTGCGAGCACGTCGGCATCGGTCACGTCCACGTCGCCTGCGGCGCTGAGGTTCTTGGTGGCGTAGGCGATGGTGCGGGTGGTGGCTCCGTCGTCGTAGATGGCCTTGGCGTCGAGCTTGTTGGCGGTGAAGAGGCCGGCCACGAGGCGGTTGAACTTCTCGCTCTTCATGGCTGCTTCCACGTCGCGCTCGGTGGCTGCCCAGGCGTTTTTAATCTGCTGGCCGATTTCGGGTGTGAGCTGATACTTGGCGGGGTTGCTCATGGCCTCGTAGACGGCTGCGCCCGAGGGAACGGGGAGGCCGAGCTGCTGCGACAGGCCGCCGATGAAGCGCTGCGCGGCGGGGTGTGGGAGCTCGCCGGTCATTGCGTTGGTGAGCTCGGCATCGGTCACGGTGATGCCCAGGCGGTCGTACTCCTTGTTGAGGAGCTGCTCCACGAGGAGCTCCTGGATCACGTTCTGGCTGAGGCGGTCGTTGTCGACCTGGCGGCCCTGTGCCTGATACTGCTCGCTGAGCTGCGACAGGCGTGCCTGATAGTCGTTGTAGTCCACTTTGGCGCCTGCGGCTTCGGCCACTGTGGTGCCCGAACCGAAGTAGGTGCGGCCCGAGGTGAGGAAGTCGCCGAGGATGAATGCAAGCAGTGCCACGATGATAATCACAAAGAGCAGCACCGACTTGCTTCTGATTTTTTCTAATGTTGCCATTTTAATATATGAGTGTTTTTTTGATATTTTGCGATATAAGCGCACAAAGATAATCAAATTCCGTCACATACGCAAAAAATGCGGGCGCGTGCCCGCATTTTTATGGTGAAATCTTGCGATTGAGTCGGACAGGTCGGACTGGTCCGACGATTCCGATTATAGTCCGAAGGCGCGGCGCAGGGGCTCAACGTAGTCGAGTTTCTCCCAGGCGAAGAGCTCGGCGTCGACGGTGATGGGGGCGGCGTCGTAGCGCGACTTGAACTTGAGCTGTGCGCGGCGGGGCGTGCGGCCCACGTGGCCCCAGGTGCTGGTGGCGCGGTAGATGGGCTTGCGCAGCCCGAAGCGCTGCTCGATGGCGTGGGGGCGCATGTCGAAGATCTCGGCCACGCGGGCGGATATCTCGGCGTCGGAGGCGCCCACGAGGGCTGTGCCCTGAGTGTCGACGAGCAGGCTTACGGGCTCGGCGCGGCCTATGGCGTAGGCCACCTGCACGAGGGCGCGGCGGGCGATGCCGGCAGCCACGAGGTTCTTGGCGATGTGGCGCGCGGCATAGGCTGCCGAGCGGTCGACCTTGCTGGGGTCTTTGCCGGAGAAAGCGCCGCCGCCGTGGGCGCCGCGGCCGCCGTAGGTGTCGACGATGATCTTGCGGCCTGTGAGGCCTGTGTCGCCGTGGGGGCCGCCCACCACGAACTTGCCGGTGGGGTTGACGAGCAGGCGGAAATCGGTGTCGAGCAGCGGGCGCATCGCCTCGGGGAGGGCGGCGCGCACGCGGGGCAGGAGGATGTGGCGCACGTCGTCTTCGATGCGCTGCCGCATGGCTTCGTCGGCTTCTTCCTGAGTGGCCACGCCGGAGCCGGGGGTGATGAACTCGTCGTGCTGCGTGGACACGACGATGGTGTGTACGCCCACGGGTCGATGGTCGCCGTCGTATTCCACCGTGACCTGGCTCTTGCTGTCGGGGCGGAGGTAGGTCATCTCGCGGCCCTCGCGGCGGATGGCCGAGAGCTCCTTGAGGATGGCGTGGGCGAGGGCGATGGTCACGGGGATGTAGAGGGGAGTTTCATCCGTGGCGTAGCCGAACATCATGCCCTGGTCGCCGGCACCCTGCTGCTCGGGGGCTTCGCGCTCCACGCCGCGGTTGATGTCGCCGCTCTGCTCGTGGATGGCCGAGAGGATGCCGCAGCTCTGCGCGTCGAAGCCTATGGCGCTGTCGTTGTAGCCTATGTCGGAGATCACGCGGCGCACCACTTCGTGGAGGTCCACATAGGCGTTGCTCTTGATTTCGCCGGCGAGCACCACCTGGCCGGTGGTGACGAGCGTTTCGCATGCTACTTTCGACTGCGGGTCGCGGGCGAGGAATTCGTCGAGCACGGCGTCGCTGATCTGGTCGGCCACTTTGTCGGGGTGTCCTTCGCTTACGCTTTCGGATGTGAAGAGATAGTTCATATCGTAATATCGTTTAAAACATAAAAAAAACAGCGGCCTGCGCGGGGCGGGCTGCTGTGGCGGATGTATTGCGGCAGGGCGCCGCGAGGGCGCACCTGTGAGTTGCAGTTTTAGCATTTTTTCGAGAGGTTGCAAGCAGCCAAATTTTTCCTCTGTGGGTGCAAAGTTACGGTTTTTCTCCGAGACGGCCAAATGCTTTTAGTTAAAAACTCTCTGTAAAACCCGCGCAGAGGCGCAGAGGCATATGTAAGTAGTTGTTGTCCAAAATATAAGTATCCGAGCAGGACGTATTGTGTGTCTTGTTTTTGAACGAGAACTTTGCAATAAAAAAAACTCCACACTATACCGACCTATTTCGAATGGTTACACAAATGCTACCCAATAATTGCTAAAAATCTTGTGAATAACGCTGCAAGATTTTTTTAAAAGCCATCAACCTCGGCAAGTTTCGGATGGGTACCATTTATAGTCTAACTCGTGCCAACCCTGCAATACTTGGAAATAGATTGAGACTGTCTGCATATTAAAAGGGCTTTAACATACTACAAGAGTATGGCAAAGCTACTATTCGAAAAAGGCAAGATTATTCAATATAAACTCATCATTTTACGTTGGATAGCTAAGCAGATTTCATCCATCATTTCATCTTGATCTTTAGTGTCAGGGAAGGTGAACCTCAAACTGAATTGAGGTACTGCTGGATTATTCGCTACATCGTAGTCAATCATCACAATATTATTTGGACATTGTTGAATATGAAATATTGTTGAACCGCCATAATTTGAGACTCCAATTCGAAGATAAGTTCTTGTCTCCATCATTATCTGGCAATCCTTATGACCCTCCAAAATATTTTTCACAAGTGTTGCATACTTAAGACGCATTCCTCCGTCAGATTGCACACGACCAATTGTTTCTCCAGAGTTTTTACCAAATTTGTACACGATAAATACCCCTATGATAATTAAAATGACAATCCACATAAGATTAAACCAATTATTAAAGATCAGATAATTTTTTTTCAGTATAGTTCTCAAGGAGATTTACACAGTCTTGTGCTGAAAAACCAAGCCTATTATAAACACCAAGTAATACATTGACAGCCTGTGATGATTTCCCAACAGCAACAATGCAATAGTAAGCCCAAAATAATTTCTTTAGAGCTTCTCTATTAGCCCCGACTAATGCTTCAACCATTCCTTGCATACCATCAAAGTGTGATTGTCCAGCTCTCATCTCATCACCTGAAATTCCCATCATGCGACCTTCAGAGGTCATAATATGATTAATTTTTGACAACTCGTAATCAGTTCCTGAACAAGAGCCACCAAAAACAACCATTAAGTTCATTGCAGCTAATTTTTGTTTACGATTCAAATAATCGTAGATGTTGGCTGGTGCAGGATCATTTTGTCTGAAAAGATTTCTAAAATTCATATAAAAATTATGTCGTTACCCAGTCCAAATAACGATGTTAACAATTAAAGCGTGGACTGAATTGCCACACTTTAGAAGATGGTCGTAGGAAACCAAAAGATGAAGATGTAGGAATAGCAGCCCACGCTATGCGTGAGAACCGCTTGCTCCCTTGCATCTTTAAGAAAATTTCCTACGTTTTCTTCTACAAGTAAAAGCAATACGCTTCTTGTTAATTCGTATGTTTTGCCAGTCGGATGATTGACGCTGCAAAATTACGATTTTTTTTGAAATTAACAAAATTAAAAGAAGTAACCGGAAACTCCTCAAAACATCCACTGAGATGTGTCCGACACAAAAGGCAAAAGAAACACAAGTAATAACTAATCTTTTGAGAAAAAATCGCCCCGGCCGCGGGGCCGAGGCGATTGTGGGATTGAAGTGGCGGCGGATTAGCCGTTGTACTTCTTCATCACAGCGATGAGGTCGAGCACCTTGTTGGAGTAGCCGATCTCGTTGTCGTACCAGCTGACAACCTTAACGAAGGTGTCGGTGAGGGCGATACCGGCCTTGGCGTCGAAGATAGAGGTGCGGGGGTCGCCGAGGAAGTCGCTGCTAACGACTGCGTCTTCGGTGTAGCCCAGGATGCCCTTGAGCTCGCCTTCGCTGGCTTCCTTCATGGCAGCGCAGATTTCTTCGTAGGTGGCGGGCTTGGCGAGGTTGACGGTGAGGTCGACAACGCTGACGTCGAGGGTGGGTACGCGCATCGACATGCCGGTGAGCTTGCCGTTGAGCTCGGGGATCACCTTACCTACAGCCTTGGCAGCGCCGGTGCTGGAGGGGATGATGTTGCCGCTGGCAGCGCGGCCGCCGCGCCAGTCCTTCATGGAGGGACCGTCTACGGTCTTCTGGGTGGCGGTGGTGGAGTGTACGGTGGTCATGAGGCCGTCGGTGATGCCGAACTTGTCGTTGAGCACCTTAGCGATGGGGGCAAGGCAGTTGGTGGTGCAGCTGGCGTTGGAAACGAACTTCTGGCCGGCATAGG
>CAMWRI010000005.1 GCA_947176585.1 uncultured Porphyromonadaceae bacterium | reverse complement strand
GGGCCGCTTCCGCAAGTTTCGACAATAGCGCTTCCTCGCGACTGCTGAAAACGCCTCACCCTTACACTCCACACGAAAATGAGACAGATGTGCCGCCCGCGCTACCGGGGCGCGGGGCACCCTGTCTATATCGTGATGAATCGGGGAGCATGCCTGCTTAGCCGGCGTGCCACCGCTTTATTGACTTTTAGGACCACACATTTTGAACTTTCGCGTCAGAAAAAGCGTTGACATTTAAATTTCATCAGACTATGGCATGTAAGAATAAAAAAGCGCAGGACGCGCACGTATATCCGGGAGTGGCAACCGACATGGCTGAGGGTTGCAAAAAATCACCACGGCTCGAGAAAGAAGCCACGGAAGAACTCAACGACAATCACAGCATCGGCGACTTCGACGCGCCGGTGGACGATCCTGCCGTTCCGGCAGACGCCCTTTAGATTTATGCCTAAAAATACGAGCACAATAGTGCCCGTATGACGTTTTTTATTTACTTTTGTGGCAGAATTTACAAACCAATCGCCACAAAAGCAAACATGAAACGTCTTTACTTGACATTTGCAATCGCTACATGCCTGCTGGCCAGCCACAACGCTCAGGCAGAGGATAGCGAATGGAAAAGCCTCGGCATGGGACAGTACACCGACGGCTGGGTGACTCCCGGCATTTTCGCACCTGCCACCTACACCGACCCCACTCCATACATCTACGAAGTGGAGGTTTTTGAAAGCACCTCCACTCCCGGCATGTACAAAATTGCAAGCCCCTACACCTCGGACTACTTTCCGTTTCTGGACAAAAATACCGCGAGTACGCCTTGCGACATCGTAATCGATGCCACAGATCCCACTTTCGTGCGCATCGCACCGCAGAATTCGGGATTCGTGTGCTCCACCCTTACGGTGAACTTTACCGATCCGTTCTACGTGTGCAACGCAGGATGGTATTTCGAAGCCGAAGGCAATACCGTCGAGGCTATCAAAGACTACGGCTACGCCTCCACCCTCAGCGATGGTGCCATCGAAATCATCGGCCCCAAGTTCGGTAAAAGCGCCGATGTGAACGACCAGGGCTACAACTGGCAGGGTGGCTACAACGGCAGGCTCGTGCTCCCCGCTGGAGATACTGCAGCCGGGTGGACCGAAATTGGTAAATGCACGTATCAGGACGGCTTCATCCTCGCCGGATGGTATCTCACGGATCCTGCAAAGCACATGTGGAAAGTGCCCATTGAGGAGAAGGACGACACCCCCGGACTCTACCGCCTCATCAACCCCTATCTCGTGGCGGGCAACCCCATGCTCTCGGTCAACATCAACACCGGCAACGCATATATCCTCGTGGACGCGACCGACCCGGACATCGTGGTGATCACGCCCCAGTTCAGCGGCTTCTCAGGCAGCGTTGACCAGACCGACCGCAACTTCTACATCGGAAATATGGCCGGCACGCTCGTTGCCAACGACTATTGGACAAAGGACGAGATCAAGCAGTACGCGCCCCAACGCATCGACACCATGAGTGCCGGCGTCATCACCATCAACAACACCCTCTACGGCTTCAACGCCTCAAGCGACTTCGGATATGTGTGGACCGACTACGAAGACCAGCCGCTGACCTATCCCGCCAAGATATTCATGCCCGGCGTGGATGCAGGAGTGAGCGACGTAGCCGCCGATGCAGACTTCTCCGAGGAATACTACAACCTTCAGGGCATCCGCGTGGCCAACCCCGAGCCCGGCAACGTATATATCCGCCACAGGGGCACGCACACAGAAAAAGTAATAATCCGTTAATCTCTCCACTTTTATATGAAAAGACACCTTTTAAGTTTCGCACTCGCTACCCTATCCATAGCCGCCTGGGCTGGCAGCAACTACACCATCGTCTCCGAGCACGCCACACCGAGCGGCAACCGCTTCAGCATCGCCCGCGACGATGCCGGCCGTATCATCAAACTGCACACCGACCCGCGCCAAGCGGCCCGAGACGAGGCACCCGCACCCGCGGTAAAAGCTCCGCAATCTCCACGCGACACCACATTCTACGAGGGCTTCGAAGACTACGAGGAGTACTTGGGCCTCAACTGGATTCCGCCGATGTGGACCGAAATCAACACCGAGGCCAACGCTCCCACCCCCACGCAGCTGATGCACAATATCAACAACTCGTGGTATTGCTACTACAGCTCCAACATGTATCAGGATTACACCACCGACGGCGATAAGGAGGCATTCATCCATTATGCCTACGACGGCGACTACGGAACCACAGATGCCGCGCAGGACGAATGGCTTGTGACACCAGAAATACAGCTCGCCCGGCAGGAGACCCTCCACTTCCTGCTGCAATACGACTGCTCCGAAATATACAACTTCGACTATTTCGACTACGGCACATACGAGTATAGCAAGCGAGAGCTCTTCTGCAACTTCTACGTGATGATCACCACGGACGGCGGCGAAAACTGGGACACCATCTTCGACCTCGAGCATGAATACGTGTCGCCACTTTCCGACTATGCAATCATGAAAGGAACCGGCATATACCTGCACGAATTCGAAGCAAGCCTCCGCGACTACGACGGAAAGAACGTGAAACTCGCGTTCCGCTACACCCGCAACGAAGGCTGGGGCGGCAACTCTATGATTCTGGACGGCGTGGTGATCGACCACCCGCACAGCGCAGGAATCGAAGACATCACCCCGGACGGCGACAACGGCAACGCTGTGTACTACAACCTCCAGGGCATGCGCGTGGAGCAGCCCGCACCGGGCGCCGTTTATATCCGCCGCGATGCTACCGGTAGCCACAAAGTGTTCGTGAAATAACGCGATGAATTCCATCGACACACTGAGCCGTGCCCGCATTCTGCTGGGCACGGCTTCTATGAATAAGCTCAGGGAAGCAAGGGTAATCGTCTTCGGCGTGGGCGGCGTGGGGTCGTGGTGCGTGGAGAGCCTCGTGCGCTCGGGGCTGCGCCATATCACGATCGTCGACGACGACAGCGTGTGCCCGTCGAACGTGAACCGCCAGCTTATGGCAACCACAGAAACCATCGGCCGCGTAAAGGTGGACGCCATGCGCGACCATCTGCTCACGATCAACCCTGAGGTGAAGGTGGAGGCTCGCCACGATCGGTTCACCTCCACCACGGCATCCGCATTTGACCTTGACAGCTACGACTACGTGGTGGACGCCATCGACTCCGTGGCCGATAAAATGCTGCTCATAGCCATGGCCACACGCTCGCGGGCACGCCTTTTCTCGTCGATGGGCGCAGCTCGCAAGCTCGACCCGTCGCGAGTGAAGGTGGCCGAGTTCTACAAGGTATCGGGCTGTCCGCTCGCTCGCGCCCTGCGCGACAGATTCAAAAGGAGCGGCACACGACCCGGCCGCAAGTTCAAATGCGTGTACAGCGACGAACTCGTGCCCAATCTCGGAGAGAGTGATGCCCGCGAACGCGCCAACGGCTCGCTGATGCACATCACCGCAATATTCGGGCTCACTCTGGCAGGACTGATAATCGAAGACCTGCACAAAAAAGATTAATCCCAGGTGTAGCGCTTGTGGTGTCCGAATCGCGCGCGCGTCCTGAGCACAGCGCGCCGCCATATGTAAGTAAGGGCAAGCGGAAAAATCGCGGCCCCGAGCACGCGCAGGTTCAGAGCCCGCATGGCCGAGCGCCAAGTCACGGTAATTGAGCCCGCCAGCAGAGCCAGAATTCCCACTGCAAGGGCTATCACGAAAGCATTTCCCGCATCAAGACACACTGCCGCAACCAGCGCCGCGAGCGACAGCGGCACGCATGCTGCTGCCACCGTGCGCCAGACACGCGGTCTGCGTCCGATATGACCCTCCGTGAACACGCGCCTCAACGACGCCTGCCGGGCCGCCTGCGAATAATCCGGCGAGAGAACACCCACTATGCTATTGTCGCTCAATTCCACGGAGGTATTGCCCTCGTGCGCTATCTCGCTGATAAAAATATCATCGTCGCCGAAATGAAGATTGAGCGAGCGCGAGAAACCCTTGTTGCGGAAAAAGGCCTCTCGGCGATAGGCCACATTGTATTCAGAAGCCCTGAAAGGCTGGCCTGCCACTGCCGCACCGAACCAGCGGGCGGCATCCATCGTGGCATCGAACGCGCGGCAACGGGCCCCCGAGGCGGTATCGTCGTCAGGCAACGCGGCAGCATAGCCTATGACAACTTCCACCTCTCCGCCGCGGGCAAAATGGCGCATCATGCTGCGCAACCACTTATCGGAACGTATCCGCGCACCCACTGCGGTGTGCACCACGGTATCGTATCGGGCGGCCTTGATGCCCAGCGTGAGGGCAAGTTTCTTACGGCTCAGGCTATGGGCGCCATCGGGCGTAAACGTAAGATACAGATTGGGGTACGTAATCTGCAGGCGCGTCACGAGGTCGCGGATTTCGGAGCTGTCGCCCTCGTTGACCACCACCACCTCCACCGGCGCGGGATAGTCCTGCGACAGCACGCTCACGAGCAATGCCTCAAGCGCCTCAGCCTCGTCCTGCGAGTATATCACCACGGTCACGGGCTCGAATGCCGTACCCTCTTCCATATCGGCAAGGTCGCAGAACCGGCGCGTGCGCACAAGACGGCGCGTCTGCACCGCGGCATACATAAAAGCGGCAAGCGCCAGCAGCAGCGCGGCGCACAGCAATATCACAACCGTGAATTCAATATCAAGACTAAAGTGCATATTCGATCATTTGACCTGCAAAATTACTCAATTTTCGGCAAATCATGGCATGCGCGCAATATTTTTACGTCCCACATAATATTTTTACGACAGCCACGTTTATTGTAGGAGATTGAATCTGAAAAATGCATGCAATATATATATGAATAAGTTTAGCCTTATTGTGGCCATGACGTGCGTCATCGCCCTGTGCTCATGTTCGGCCCGCAAGACCGTTCTTCCTTATTTCGCCGATGTGCCCAAGAATGCCCATGGTGAAATCGAGGCCGGCGAATACCTGAGCCGCATCAAGCCCGACGATGAGCTGCTCATCACAGTGAGCGCCCTCGATCCGGCAGCCACCTCGGCATATTCGCTCCCGGCGTATAATCCCGGCACCAATATCCACAACGGCAATTCGTCGGCTTCCGCGATGATGCCCATGTACATTGCCAACTCTTCCATTCAGATACAAACGTACATAGTGAGCACCGACGGTGACATTCAGTTCCCCGTGCTCGGCAAAATACACGTGGCCGGAATGACCGTGGAAGACCTTCAGAAACTCCTCACAGAGCGCATAAGCAAAGACGTGGAAGATCCCATCGTGACCGTGCGCATCGCCAATTTCGAAGTGGTGGTGGGCGGCGAAGTCAAGCAGCCCAAGAAGATTCTGGTGAACCGCAGCCGCTACAGCGTGCTCGACGCATTGGGCGATGCCGGCGACCTCACGGAATACGGCGAGCGCTCAAGCGTGATGCTTGTGCGCGAGGAAAACGGCAAGCGCGAGTATCACCGACTCAATCTCAACTCGGCCGACCTTCTATCGTCGCCATACTTCTATCTGCAACAGAACGACTACATATATGTTGAGCCTAATGCCGTGCGCCAGGCCAACTCGAAGTACAATCAGTACAACTCGTTCAAGATTTCTGTGATTTCAACCATCGTGAGTGCGTCGTCGGTTGTGGCGTCGCTCGTAATCGCCCTGGCTATAAAGTAATTATGGCAAAGAAAAATTCCGATTTCGTAGACATCAAAGGCCTGCTCGACGAATATCTCCGTCATTGGCTTTGGTTCGTGATATCCGTTGTAGTGTTCATCGGGCTCGGCATATTGTATGCCAAGGTGAAGAAGCCTCAGTACGCGGTGCGTGCGAATGTGCTGATCGCCCAGGAAGACAGCAACCCCATGTCGGCCATGGGTGGCGAGATGGGCGCTCTGGGCAGCCTGTTCGGTGCCAAGGGTGCGGTGGACGACGAATACTATGTGCTCTCGTCCCACTCCATCATCCGCAAGGCCGTCAAGGAACTTGATCTCAACCGCCAGCGCTTCGTGCGCAAGGGATTCCTGAACAGCGTGCAAGAATTCGAGGGCTATCCGCTGGATGTGGACGTGCCTGAGAGCATGCTCGACACACTCAAGACAGCCATGGTGTTCAAAATCAAGGCCAAGCCGGACCGCAAGGCAAAAGTCACCATCTCGGCGAAAGGCAAAAAAATTGTAAAGAACGCAGAGGTGCAGCTGCCCCACACGTTCTCCACGCAATACGGAGATTTTTCCGTTGTTCCCACCCCCGATTTCCCCACCGGAGAAGACATCACCTCCACCATCGTGGTTATGGGCTATCACCATGCCGCCGAGGATCTGGCAAAAAGTCTGGGCATGAATATAGCCTCGAAGCGCGCCAACGTGATATCCATGGGCATCAACACGCCCTACCCCGCCTTCGGCGAGGCTCTTCTCAACGAAATCGTAAGGCAGTACAACATCCGCGGTATCGACGAGAAAAACCTGCAGGCGTCCAAGACCGCCGATTTTCTTAAAGAGCGTATTGCCGTGCTCACCGGCGACCTTTCGGCCACGGAGCGCGAGATACAGTCGTATAAGGAAAGCAAGGGACTGATAGGCGTGGATGTCGAAGCCAAGTATCAGACCGAGAAACGCGCATCGATCGAGAAGGAACTGCTGCAGGCCGAGGTTCAGGCAGAAATGCTGAAGATGACGGCCGATTTCATCAAGAATCCCGAAAATGCCTACGACCTTATACCCGCACCTTCGATTGAAAACGCGGGCCTGCAGGCCGGCATACAGTCGTTCAACGACCTTGTGCTGCGGCGCATGCAGCTGGCATCCAACGCCAAGCCCGGCAACATATCGCTGCGCCGTCTCGACGAGCAGATCAACGCCATGCGCGACAACCTCTATGCCACAGTGCAGCGAGCATATCAGACCAATGTGGGAGCCGCAGCCGACCTGAAGGCCAAACTGTCCGGCACGATGGGTCGCCTGGGAGGCGTGCCTCAGCAGGAACGCGAATTCCTCGACAAGGAGCGGCAGCGCCAGATCAAGCAGGAAATATACCTCTTCCTTCTCCAGAAACAGGAGGAAACATCCATCATGCTCGCCAATTCCACGCCTAAAGGACTGGTGGTGGACGAGGCATACACCCTCAACGAACCCCTGGGACTGGGCACCAAGGGCATCCTGGCCATCTGCCTGATTCTGGGCCTGTGCTGCCCACCGATTCTCCTGTATGTGCGCCGCGCGCTTCGCAATCGCATAGAAACGCGCCAGGAGGTGGAACGCCTCACGGATGCCCCCATTCTGGGCGAAATCAGCACCTCCCGCTCGGGCAAGCACCTCGTGATCGACGCGGAAGAGACCAGCAGCACGGCCGAGCTATTCCGCCTGCTGCGCAGCAATCTGCTGTTTATCCTTACCCCTCCCAACGAGAAAGTGGTGCTCGTAACGTCCTCCACTCCGGGCGACGGCAAGAGCTTCATAGCCGTGAACCTCGCCGCCACCCTGGCTCTCCTGGGCAAGCGCGTGCTGCTGGTTGGTATGGACATACGCAAGCCCAAGCTCGCCGAGTATCTAAACATAGATCATCCCGTGGGCCTCACCAACTATCTGTCCAATCCGGATATGCCCATGGAACGTATCATCATCCACGAGCCCAACATGGAAGGACTCGACGTGATACTCTCCGGCCCCGTGCCCCCGAATCCCGGCGAAATGCTCGTGTCGCAGCGCGTAGACGACCTCTTTGAAGCGCTTCGCACGATGTACGACTACATCATAGTGGACACGGCACCGGTGGGGCGCGTGAGCGACACATTCGCTCTCGACCGCATATCGGATGCGGCGATATTCGTGTGCCGCGTGGGTCATACCACCATCCCGGAAATCGCGTTGGCCGACGAAATACGCGATCAGCATCGCCTCAAGCGTCTGAGCGTGGTTGTGAACGGCACCCCTGCCCGACGCTCGTACGGCTACAGCTATGGCTACGGTTACGGCAACAAGTAGTGGCCTATGCACACCACAGCCATCAGTGACGAGCCCCGCAAAGGGCTGAAAGAACGGCGCCCGCTGCTTGTTGCCCCCAAGGGCAGCTGGCCGTGGGCGGTGGCCTTTTTGCTGAGCCTGTCGGCGGTGGGACTGCAGTTCTATCCGGCGGTAGCGGTGATTTTGTTTATACTCGTAAATCGATTCCGCAACGACCGCTACCAGTTCTTTATCCAGCTCTCGATCCTGCTGGGAGGCTATGCCATTCTCAAACCCACCGTCACGGGCTACAACACTGCCTACCTGGCCTTCTTCCTTGGCGTGATATGCATGCTGCTCCTGCGCAAGAAAGGGATACTACGCAAGGCATGTATCGCGTGGGTGGCCTGTTCGGGCGTGTTCTTCGTCCTGGCCTTATTGAGCGAGGAACCCATTCTCAAGCAGTACGGCTCGCTGATATGCTACTGCACGTTCATATACTTCACCGTGCCGGTGGCCATTTATGCCGGAAAGGAATTTGACTACGACAGGTTTGTGAAAACGCTCTTGCCATACGCACTCATTCTGTGCGTATTCTACATCCTCGATGCTTTCGTTCTCAGCGGCTGGGTGCTGATTCCAAATTCATATATATGGGACAACGGCACCTCCACGTTCTACGATCTCGCGTGGCAACCACTTTCAGGAGCTGTGATACGCAAATATCCTCCCGGCCTCTATATCCTCACGCTGCTGCTTTACCCGCTCGCGAGAAAATACCGCCTTGCGTGGTGGCAGTGGGGCATCGTGTTGCTGGCAATGATGTCCACACAGACGTTTACGTTCATCTCCGGGCTCCTGCTGGTGTACATACTACTTCAGGCAAGCTGGAAACGCATATTTTTTTACATTGTTGCAGGCAGCTTAGGCAGTGTGGCCTTATACTATATCGACGGTAGCATGGCCTATTCCAACGATGAGCTCAGGGAAGAGTCGCCCTTACGAATATACACGTCGGTGAATCAGATTTTCGATCTTACGGAGGCCGTAGACGACGAGGACATTGCCGAATTCGGCTCCGGACGCATAGGTCAGGCCATCCCCAAACTGGAACTGCTGTACAATCTTGGATATCAATGGAAAGGCCTCGGTTTTCTTTCAGAGAACACCGACAACCCCAAATTCATTGTAGAAAACGAATACTATCTGGACAAAACGGAAGCCATCGAGGTTGCCACAGGTATTGAAATCACAGCCCTGCAAGCGCTTATCACCATAGGCTATATTGGCCTTGCCGCCCACATACTGTTCTTTGCCTATCTCGTGTGGCTCGTGATGAAATGCCGCTACCGCGGCTATTTCATATCGGTGATCTGCGCGTTCCTGTGGTTCGGACTCGGAGGTTTCGAAGGTCTTATTTTCCCCATGGGCCTCGAACTCGCAGCCATTGCCTTTGCCGTTGTGCTCCTATCCAACAAGACAAAACCATCAGCCATAGCCGATGCAGGAAAATGACCGTCGCATAGCCCGCAACACGCTCTTCCTCTACGGGCGTATGCTCGTGACGGTGTGGATTTCGCTCTACACCTCGCGCATCGTGCTCGAGCAGCTGGGTGTGGACGACTACGGCGTGTACACCCTCGTGGGCGGAATCGTCACCATCCTCAGCTTCCTAAACGGCACCATGAGCGCGGCCACGTCCCGCTTCATAAGCTATGAACTCGGCGCAGGCGACCCCGAGCGCCTGCGCCGCACATTCGGGGCCTCGATGCGAGTGCATCTCACGCTTGCCGGTATCGTGCTGTTGCTTGCCGAGACTGCAGGCTTGTGGTATGTGAATCACCATCTGGTGATAGCCCCGGAGCGCATGGCCGCCGCCAACGCCACGTATCAGCTATCCATCCTTGCAGCAATGGCCACGATAGTGCAGGTGCCCTATATGGCGTCCATAATGTCGCACGAACGCATGGACGCCTATGCCGGGATAGCCGTGGCCAATGTGGTGCTCAAATTTCTAGCGGCTCTGGGCATAGCCCTTTTTGCCACGAGCGACACGCTTGTGGGCTATGCTTCGCTTATGGCACTGGCCGCCATCGCAGTGTGCGGAATGTATGCTTTCTATGCCCGCCACCATTTTCCGGCGTGCCGCTCGATCAAGGCCTCGGACCGCGCCACGATGCGCGCCATGCTGGGTTTCTGCGGATGGGATTCCTACGGCAATCTGTGCTTCACGGCCCGCTCACAGGGTACGCTCGTGGTGCTTAACCACTTCGGCGGTACCGTGCTGAACGCCGCCGGCGGTCTCACTCTCACCGTTTCCGGCACCATAGGCAGCTTTGCGGGCTCGGTGGTCTCGGCTTTCCGCCCTCAGATCGTGAAAGAGTACGCCGCCAGGGCCTACGACCGCGTGCTAACACTGCTGAACAATGCCGCATGCTATTCGCTGCTGCTTATGGGACTGCTAATCGTGCCCGCTATCGTGGAAATGGACACACTGCTGGGACTGTGGCTGGTGGACGTTCCGGCCTACACCGTGGTATTCTGCCGCATCAGCCTTATCGCAGCGTGTGGCGAACTGCTCAACACCGTAGCTGCCATAGGCATCCATGCCACAGGGCGAGTGTTTCGCATCAGTTTCATTTCCGGAAGTCTATATCTTCTGGAGCTTCCCCTGATGTGGCTACTGCTGCGAAGCACCGGAATGCCTCCGGTGGTGTACTGCGTGCACGCGTGCGCAGTCACCGGGATATTGCTTGTGAACACGCTGATTCTCAAATACCAGATGCCGGAATTTTCCGTATGGAGCTTCTGGTTGCGCGGTGTGCTGAAGCCGGCAGTTCTCATTGCTGTCACGTTCGGGGCCGTGTGGATAGTGGCGGCCGCGGTTCAGGGAATGTGGCTCCGGCTCCTTTCCGTGGGTGCCACCACGCTCGCGGTGCTTGGCGCGCTTGCATGGGCCGTAATACTTCCCCGCAGCGTGAAGCAACCAATATTGAATAAATTTCGTCGATGAAAAAGCGCAGCATCATATTCTGCATCAATTATATGCACACGGGTGGAGTGGAGAAATCCCTACTCTCCCTCATTGATGCGCTCCCACGTGAAACTTTCGACATACACATCGCCCTGATGCAACACAAGGGCGAACTGCTGGGCAATATCCCCGGGGATGTGACGGTGCACACGCTCAGAAGCATCGAGCGCAACAAGCCGCGTCTGGGCTTTCCGCTGCGCCACGCCACGGATCTGAGCGGTCCGCTCAGCTATCTTGGCGCCAAACTGCGCGGCACACTTATTCCCTACTATCACCACATATTGGGTGACGAGCGCGACATTGACAGGCATTTCGATATAGCCGTGTCGTATCAGGGCCCCAGCCAATTGCTCGACTGGTACGTGCCCACGCACATAAGTGCCGACAAATACGTGGCCTGGATTCATTTCGATATCGCCCACAGCTTCATCAACCCCCGCACAGGGCGACTGGTATATCCGCGCTACGACCGCATATTCGTGGTGAGCGAAAGCGCGCGGCAATCATTCTGCCGCGTGTTTCCTGAATTTGCCGGACGCACGGAAGTATTCTGCAATGTGGTGAATCCGCAGTGTGTGCGCGCTCTCGCGAGTGAGTATGCGGTGGAGGACCCTGCAGGCAAGACTATGATATGCACGGTGGCCAGGGTGAACAAGGCCAAGGGTCCTTACGCGGCGATAGATACAGCTGCCGAGCTGCAAAGGCGCGGCTACGCTTTCTGCTGGTACTGGGTGGGCGGCGACGAACTGCTCGAGCCGTGCCGCCGCGAGGCAGAGCGCCGCGGGATAGCCGACTGCCTTAAATTCGTGGGGCTCAAAGAGAATCCTTACCCCTATATGGCCGCCTGCGATGTGTACGTCCAGCCGTCGCTCCACGAGGGATTCTGCATCACACTGGCCGAAGCCCGCAGCTTCGGAATGCCGGTGGTGTGCACACCGTTCTCAGGATCGGAGCAGGTGGCAGAGCAACCGAACGCGCAGATAGTGGAGGGCAAACCTGAAGCGCTGGCAGATGCCATAATGCGGGCAGCCGATATGCAGCGCAGCCACGGCTTTGATCCGACTACGGCCACAGACATTCATAAATTACTTGAACTATGACCGCCAATTCATCCCGTATATTGAGCCGCGTGCTTTTCGCCGGTCCCGACCTGCGCTCGCGCGGCGGTATAGCTTCCGTGATGGGTCTTTATAAGAAAGCTTTGGGTGAGATTACGTATCTTCCCACCACTCATTTCCGCAACAAGGCGCTATCGATCCTCGCCTTCGCTATGGCAATGATAAAACTGCCCTTCTATCGCATGAAAGGCTTCGACACCCTGCATGCCCACGGCTCGGTGCGCGGCTCGTGGACCAGAAAAAGCCTGCTTCTCGACTGGGCACGGTTTCTGGGGATGCGAACCGTGCACCACATCCACAACGGCGCGCTTCAGAGACATTTCGCCTCGATAGGGCCCGAAAAGGTGGCCCGCAGCCTACGGAAACGCGACACCGTAGTTGCCCTTACGCAAGGATGGGCCGATTATCTGCGCCGGGAATTCGGACTAACCAATGTGGTGGTGATAGAGAATCCCGTGGAATTCACCGGGGTGACGCGGAAAGAGAACAACTCAGGCAAGCTCCGGCTGCTATTTCTAAGCATTATCGACCATACCAAGGGTCTGGACGAGCTGCTCGCAGCCATCGCCGACCACAAGGACGAGCTTCAAGGCCGCGTGCACCTTGACGTGGGTGGCGACGGCTCAGGCTATCGCGATGCGCTCGACTTCATCGCCCGCAACGGGATTGAAAACATCGTAAGCATCCACGGCTGGATGAGCGGAGAGCCCAAAGCACGCCTTATAGAGAGCAACGATGTATTTGTGTTGCCGTCTTACGCCGAGGGGCAGCCCATGTCGCTGCTCGAGGCTATGGCAGCAGGCCTGGCTGCCATAGTGACACCTGTGGGCGGCATGGCCGAGGTGATTGCAGACGGTGTGAACGGCATCTACGTCACTCCCAAAGATTCCGAAACGATATTCGAGGCCATAAAATTCTTTATCGACCACCGCGACGTGATTCCGGAAATGGGCAGAAAAAACCGGGTGATCGCCGCGAAGTTCTTACCCGAGCGCGTGGCAGAAAAGGTGATTGCCCTCCACAAGTCTTTACAAGAAAAAAAGAAATGATGCGTCAGAAACTCAAAGATTGGATGCTTCCGATTGCGATGCTGGGCGGAGTGGTGTTCTACAAATGGATGGGGCACCTCACATTTCTCTCGCCCTTCCTAATCTTCGCGATGCTCACCATCACCTACTGCCGCCTGGAGCCGCGCGAGTTCAAGCCCCACCGCTTCCAGGCATGGCTGATGCTTGCCCAGATGACCTTCGCCGCCATCGTGCTGCTTGCGCTGCTGCCATTGAACCACAATGTGGCCACGGGGCTGTTTATCTGTGTGTTCGTGCCCACGGCCACAGCCGCTCCTGTGATCACGGCCATGCTCGGCGGCAGTATAAGCCATGTGGCCACCTATTCCCTGCTGTGCAACGTGTTCGTGGCCATCACCGGCCCCGTGGTTCTCGCGGCCATAGGCGACACCAGTATGACGTTCGCCGATTCTTTTTACCGCATCTGCTCCGCCGTGCTGCCCCTGCTTCTCCTTCCCATCATCACTGCATTCATCCTGCGCTACGCGTGGCGCAGTTTCCATGATTTTCTTGCCGAGAACCAGTCTCTTTCGTTCTACATGTGGGCGGTTTCGCTTTTCATCGTGGTGGGCAGTTCCGTGAGCTTCATCATCCGCAACTACGACCACGACCACCTGCCCGAAATCGTCGCGCTCGCCCTCGGCTCGGGCGTGGTATGCCTCATCCAGTTCTATATAGGGCGCCGCGTGGGAGCGCGTTTCGGCGACAAGGTGAGCGGCGGTCAGAGCCTCGGACAAAAGAATACAGTGCTGGCAATATGGCTTGCACTCGCCTATCTGAATCCCGTGGCATCGGTGGCTCCCGCCGCCTACGTGGCATGGCACAATACCGTGAACTCGTGGCAACTGATCCACCACCATAAACGCAACAGCAAATGAACCCGACCACCTTAGACAAGATCAACCGCATGATCGGGGCTGCCGAACGGTGGCTTGAGGCGCACGACTATCACTATATTGAGTGCAACTACGTGCCGCCCCGGATTTTCACCCGCAACCGCAAGCTGAATATGCTGATCCGCACTGCTTTCCGGCTGCTGCCCTTCAATCTTCGCAGCAAGAAGGATATAGGCCGGAGCCCGTACACGCCCCACGAGGCCGTGGCGTCGCTTGCTGCCTGCGGAGCGGGTGGCGATACCAAGACCGGCGCACAGCTCACCCGGCGCGTCATGGAACAACTTCAATCCCCCCTCACCCGCAACTTCGCCCTGCGCCAGGGGATACGCATATCAATCAGCCTTTACGAGGATTCCGGAGACGATCCCACGCCGCTCAACACCGTTTTTTTCGGTGACTACCTGTTGCGCTACGGGGCCCTTGACGAGGAGGACCGCCGTGAGGTGCTCATGGCCATATGCCGCTACCTCACTCAGGAACTCGGATATGAAGACCATGGCGAAGATGGCATATATTTCTTCTACGGCCACCATCTCAAGGACGTGATCTACAACGCCAGCGCCATTATCAGTTCTTTCCTTATCCGCACAGGCACCACCTATGGCATCGACAAATATGTGGAGCTCGGCAAACGCGGAATATCATATATTATTAAGAATCAAAATCCCGACGGAAGCTGGTACTACTACGGGCCACCCCACCGCAAGGCTATAGACGGCTTCCACCAGAGCTATATTCTCAAAGCCCTCATGGACGTGAAGGATGCAGCGATAGACCGACTCGCCGATTGCATCAACAAAGGTGTGGAATTTTACCGCTCGCAATTCACCGAAACCGACAGGTACCTGATTCCGCAACGCTACGACACGCGTTTCAACCCCGGCACCACCTGGATATTCCAGCGCCTCGACGGTCGAGATCTCTCGGAAGCCATCACTTTCTATTCGATATATCTCCCGGATGAAAAGCGGGTGGAGAAACTCGTCAACTATATGTATGACCGAATTTTCTCGCCACGCACCGGAAAACTCGCGCCGGAGATATTCGTCTACGGCAAGAACCGCAACGATTATATCGAATTCTACGCATGGTATCTGCACGCGCTATACTGCGCGAGAAATACATTCGCTGTAAAATGAAGGTCATAAGCGTATACAACAACTTCGCCAACACGGGGGGCGCGCAGGATATGGCGCTCCGCCTCGCCGGCAGTTTTTCGCCCGACGATGTGCCGGTTGTGCTCACACGCACGCCCGCGGAACGAATAGCTCGGTCATATCATGATACGGCAGATTTCAGGCCGCTGTCCCTTAAGTACGCAAAGGAAATTATGCGTAAGTGGCCTGATGCCGTGTTTATGTCGCATGACCGCAAATCCACCACGCGGCTTATGCTTTACAAAACTTTGGTGCTCAGAAAACTGAAGGTGGTGCACGTGGCTCACAATGTTTTCGACAATCTCCGCCGCTTTACTCTGTTTCCGGAGCATGTTGTGGCTATATCAAAGGCCGTGGAGGCCAACCTTAAAGACTATTTCAGGCTTCCCGCCGAGCGCATCACCCTGATTCCAAACGGATTATCAGACAAAAGAGTAAAAGAGCCGCGGCGCGGACCGGGAATAAGAATCCTTCTTATGGGCAGAATATGCTCCGTGAAGCGCCAATTGGAAATTGCCGATGCCTTGGACGGGCATCTGCCCGAAGGCACCGAATTGTACTTTGCAGGCCGCGGCCCGCAGGAGCGGGAACTGGAGGAACGACTTCGTTCAAAACACGATATGCACTTTTCGGGGCAGATAGACCCCTCGAAGCAGATAGCCGACTACGACTATATTCTTTTGTTCTCGCAGAAAGAAGGTCTGCCGCTAAGCCTTATCGAAGCCTGCATGTACGGACGCCCGATGATCACCAACACATTACCCTCCGTACTCGAAATCAACCAGCCCGGCGTCACCGGCTTCGCTTGCCGCGACCTCGACGAGCTCAAGAGTACCATCAGACATCTGCCCGTTCCCGGCAGTGAGGATTATAAAGCAATTGCCCGCAACGCAAGGCTGCGCTACGAGCAATGCTTCACGGAGAGCAGGATGCTTGAAGCATACCGCTCGCTGCTGGAAAAGGCAGCTACCGGGAAGTGACGAGCGAGAGACGGGCAACGAAGTCCTCGAAGCGATACCAGCGGTCGTCTTCAAATGGATTGTCGTACACGGCGGGCTCGGTACCCTCAAGCACGTCGAAGGGATTGAAACCCTTGAAAATGTTGACGATAGCACTGCCGGAAATTCGCTTCGACGCTTCTATGAAATAGTACTCTCCGGCGGCGTTCTCGGCTATCTGCAGGTGAAACACGTCGTGAAACAGCGTGGCATCCCAGCGGGCGTTCACCGTGTGGAGAAACTTGCGCACGGCGGCTACCAGCAGGTCGTCGCCGGGAAGCAGGCGCACGAGTTTATCGTAGCCGCAGCGCAGCTTGGTCTCGCGGGCATAAATGCGGTAGTCACCATCCTGCTCAAGCACGTCCACCACGTATTCGCGCTTGATATCGATGAGCTCCGACACGCACACATTCTCCTTGAATTCCACACCGCGGGATCCGGCAGAGCCGGAATTGGGCTTCACGCACACGCTCTCCATGATGAACGTGCGTGGCACGCGGATTCCTGCATCATCACCGGCGAGGCGCTCAAGGGTGCGGTTCACCCGCGCTTTTTCATAATACCAGGTCTCGACGGCGGCCATGCGGTCGGACGAAATGGCTCCGCGCACTGCATCGTCGCGCTGTCGTGTGAGCTCGTCGCCGGGAAACGCGCGGTATCCCTCACCGCCGAGATGAGCAGCGGCCACCTTGTCGTTCTCGCGCATAACGCCATCTTCGGCAGGAATAAGCGCGAAGGTGGCATCGCTGTCGCCCATCACGAGCTGCACGTCGCGCCCGGGATGGTTTTTCTTCCATGCCAGATAAAAAAACTCCGCTGAAAAGCCTGCACGGCTACCGGCCTCAAATACCACGTATTTCATAACATCATTTTTTGCACATAAAACTTCTCGGCATATTCCGTGCCGCATTCAACTCCCCTGATGCGGGCGAGAGCGAGCACACCCTCGCGGTTGAGAGGCGACGGTGTGGCTCTTATCTGCGTGGCATAAAGCTCAAATAGCGCCACTTTCTCCTCAATGCAGTCGCTTATGTCGTGATACATGTAGCCTCCGCCTATGGGTCCTACCTGCGTGGTGGCGAAGGGATACTCGTATAAAGCCACGAGCCGCGGTGAATATCCCTCGCGGAGGCGCATGGAGGCCAGCGCGCATTCATAGAGCTTGATATGGTCCTGATGCAGACTGCGATAGTTGATGAATATTTCGTCGGGGCGGAAACTGTCCACAATCTTGTCGAGGCGCGAAGTGATCTCGAAGGCAGGCAAAGTGTCCATAAGGGTGTCCATATTCTTAAAAAGGACCTCGCCCCTGGCTCCGAGACGCTCACACACGGCATTGAACTCGGCCATGCGCACATCGTAGTTCTGACGGATATCGGTGCCACCTATGGTGCCTATCACCAACATTATCTCGGCGCCGTGCGCTTTTTCGTGCAACAGATAACCGCCGACGCCGAGCACTTCGTCGTCGGCATGCGGAGCTATCACCAGTATCTTTTTATTTTCCATTATTCGGGAAGTTCTTGATTTTTCTTTTAGCATTGATTATATGCTGGGCCATGCGCGGGCCCAGCATCTGCTGCAGGCGCTTCTTGAACCGGTGGTAAGGCGACTTCCAGCTGCCTGCGAAACGATGGATGCAATAGGTGCGCGGCGTTGCGCGCAGCTCGAGATTCTCGATATTGACGGGGCTGAAATAGTCGCTGGGGAGCATGAAGAATCTGTGTGCGTCCGGGCGCACATCTGACGGCGACTCCACATCCTCGAACTCCATACCCAGCTGCCTGAACACGATGTTCAGCACGTCGGGCATAGGAGTGATGTCGAGCGTGCCGTCGGGCCTGACGAAAGAGATACTGTCGTATCTTTCAAGCACTGCGCGATACAGCTCCGAACCGGCCTCGAAGCCCACCACGGCTGCCTCGGGGCAACGCGAACCCGTCTCGCGGCACATGAAATAGGGCAGATGCAGCAGGTCGTCGAATGGCTTGAGCATCTCCACGTCGCTGTCGAGGTAGATTCCACCCTCGTGATAGAGGGCATAGGCCCTTATATAATCCGCAGCAAAGGCATATTTCTTATTGTCGAAAGCCTCGTCGACCCACTTGGATTTGCCTCGCGGAAATCGCTTGTAGTCCCACAGCCTAAGCTCGTAGTCGGGCAATATGCGGCGCCACGTGTCGACGTAGCTGCGCAGGCGCTCCGGCATGGGCCCGTCGCTCAGCCAGCAGTAGTGGATCACCTTTGGTATCATAAACTTTTGTGGTCTTCGTAGGTGGAGATGTGCCTCTCTTTCTTCTCATCGAGGATTTCGTCGATGGTGATAAGAATGCCGCTCTCCTCCACATCGCCGAACTCATCGTTCACGGCAGTTCCGAGCATCCGCATGGTGGGCGACAGACTCATGTAGGCGTTGACGAGCGGGGGGATGTTGTCGCCGTGGCTTCGTACCTGGGCGTTGAGTATCTTGTAGTCGGCCTTGAAGCAGTCGCCCGTGAAAAGACGCTCCATGGCAGCCTCGTCGTAATGCACGGGGAGGGGGTGGATGGGCGTCACCAGATGATCGGGGTCCGGGAAATGCTTGTGGAGGAAATAGAGGATCATGTCGCGGCAGGCCGCCGTGTAGCTGGGATACATCGTCATCTTGCCGAATAGGTAGCGGAGCTCCGGATGTATCACCGTGAGGGAGCCCAGACCGTCCCACAGATTGTCGAGCACGTATATGGCTTTCACGCCCGCACGGGTGCTTTGATATTCGAGACGCACGAAGCTGCGACCCAATTCGAGCGTGTACGGCAGAAATTCGCGCAGGAATTTCTCGGAGAAATTGAACATGTGGCTGGTGGCTATGCGCGGGCGACCATGCTCATCGCAGCGTATATCGCTGCCGTAGATGAATCTGTAGCCGCCGAGAATCTGCCTGCTCTCCGGATCCCAGACTATAAGCTGCCGGCATGGCGGCTCCATGGTGTCGTAGCTGTCAATGTCGCAACTAAGCCCGGTTCCGCCACCGGCTGTGCGGAAAGCGATCTCGCGCAGGCGGCCTATCTCGCGCATTGTATTGGGAGCGCAATGCGCATCCACCACATAAAGCAGATTGCCGCCACGGTTGGTGTGGCGAAGAAAACGCTCGGGAGTGAGTTCGCTCTCGATCAGCAGCGGGTCTACCGGGGCAATTATCTTATCCATTAGTGTGATGGGCTGGTGAAGAAAGATTGTACACAATATTTCTGATGCGTGCAGCCTCCCGGTCGCTCGCCGGCGCCAGCGATGTCCACGGCAAGGCACGGCCGCACGTGACGGTAAAGCTCTTGCCGCTGCTGGCAAAGACCTCGCCTGGCAAAAGCACCATCTCGAAGTTGAATTTCAGACCGGCACGCACTCTGCGGCGGGCGGCCTTGTAGAAGCGGTCGCTGTTGCGGCCGTCGAAATACAGGGGCACCACATCGCGCTCGTAGGAACGGGCCTTACGCAAAAACATTTTGTTCCATTTGGGGTCGGCGATCGTACCGTCGGGCGACTGCCTGGAGCATAACCCTGCCGGGAACATCAGCACAGGGCCGTCCGAAGCCATGGCGGCATCTATAGAGCGGGCGGTGCCGCGGCTCTGCGCGCCGTGCTTGTTGACGGGCACGAAACACTCTCCAAGAGGTTCCACGGCCATGAGCAGATCATTCACCACCACCTGCAGCTCGCAGCCGAAATACTCGGAGAACCAGGCGATAAGGCTGATACCATCAAGACCACCCAAAGGGTGATTGCACACAAGCAACACGCGCCGTTGCGACGGCGGCGGCAGGTTTTCCACCCCTTCCACGCGCAGCTCAACGTCGAGATCAGCAAGCACGCCACGGCAAAACTCGGAACCTCGACGCGGGAAGTTGTGCTCCAGCAGCCAGTTCAACCGGTCCTGACACACAAGACGCTCGAGTTTCCGCCGCAAAAAGCCGGGCACAAGCCGGCTCCAACGACCGAGACGGTCGCGAAGCAGCTGCCTGAGATTTATGCGCATAGGTTCCTGCGGTGTCATACTCTGAAATTTGACACAAAATTAGCGAAAATTAACGATTGTACCACATTTATGCCGTTAAGGCGTGTTAAATTTGTGCACAAGCCATTTTTAAACTAATTTTGCATCCGCGTATGGCGATGAATTTAAGGCATAAATACGATTCGCTGCTTGGGGCATGCCATGCCTCACCGATATTATATGGTATTCCCGCAGGTTTTTGCATCGTGGGAATGAGCAATCTGCTGCTGCCGGGAGCTTCGATGCTCACCACATCACTGGGATGGACTCTTATTTATATTGTGGTGACGCTTCCGTGCGTTCTGCGCGCGTGGTGCTCGCGGGCGGCAGCGTGGACGCTATGGGGGGCCTCTGTTGTGATGACGGTGGGAGTGGTTATCAACTGCCACTATTTTGTACATGTGTGGGGCTGCGGCGACGTGTCGCGCCCGCTGCTGATGAATCTTGATCATTGGAGTGCATGGAACAACGCCTTGTATCATCTGGGAAGCGACCATGCCGTGGAGTCGCTATGGCCGGCCGAAGGCTACGGACGTTTCATAGGATTGCTCATGAAAGCATCTGCAATCGACATCTCCATACCACTGCTTTTCAACTGCTTCTGCGTTCTATGCACAATAGCGCTCACCGGAGCGCTGACATCCCGTTTTATCCGCGATGCCGCGCGGCAAAGAAAAGCGGCCTTGTGTGCAATCGTGCTTATGTCGCTGATGGGCGACCTGATAGCCTCCGGCACCATTCTGCTTAAGGACGCACCTATGGCTATGGCCACGGCCCTGGTGGCATGGTCGGCCATACGGCTTCGCTACGGCGGCAACTTGCTGCGACCGCTCGCAGCTATTGCGGCCGCGGTGTTCATAACCTGCTATGCGCGTCCGAATTATCTCTCCGTGTTCATCGTTTTGATTCCGGGTGTGTGTGCCCACGACAAACGTAACATCACGATTGCCGCCGCTATATCGGTGTGTTGTGCGGTGATTCTGTTGTATTTTCATTCACTGGAGGCCGCCACACCGGCCCAAGCACACTTCGCTCCTGAACTTGGAACCGACCTTGACGACTCGGCCCACCAGCCACAGCACGCCGCGTACTACGATAATTTTTCGTTTTATTTCAAGGCACCCGTATGGAAACGCCTGCTGCTACTGCCGATTACCCTGGGTGTACAATTTCTGATACCATTGCCCTGGAATTTCGCCAACAATCTGGCTTTCGGCCCATTTATAGCGCTGGCATATTTCGGGTTCTGCCGATACTTCACGGGGCTGCTCGTGGCGTTCTTCCTTTTCAAGAAGCTGCGAAAGCGCAGCTTCACTCCGGCGCTCAGGTTGTGCCTGGTGGGGCTGGCGTTCTACGCAGGCGTGGCCTTTATCTTCGGTGGCACCGTGTCGCGCTACGGAATCCCTCTGCTGTGCCTTTTCGTGCCCTGCGCCTCACTCTTGTGGACGTGTCGCAATGATTATCCGCGCTTGCGCACCTGGCTTGTCGCCGGCGGTTCAGGCATTGCCGCCGTTCTTTTCGTCTTCTATTTTCTCTCCGTATAATCGGATTGATCCATCGGGCGAAAACTTGCAACGAAAAGAGCCACTCCATCGCGGGCGGCTCTTTTCTTGTGGTGTCTCTAACACTAAATACCTAAAACCATTTAATCCTTTTTACGATATCTGAATAACCTGATCAGAACCGAAATCTAAGACCTAACAATTATTTACATCGCAAAATTAATAACCCACGGCCATATTTGGCGCGTTGTATAATTGAAATATAAATAAAAATCAAGGGAATTAGATAATATATATTTGTTTTATAATTATTTACTTCAATTTAAATATATACAAAATATAAGATGAAATATGGGATGCAGGGCAATATCACACCGCATTTTCTTCCGAATCGGTGGCAATCTCCGGGTGAGCCGACAGCATATCAAGCAGATTTCTGCGCGATGAAAACACTATGCCCGTAGGACCGAAAGATTCCACGCATTTTCCCTGCATGCGGGTGAGGGCTTCGACAAGAGCCGAGCGCTGCACACCCCATATGGCGCAAAGGTTGCGCAGAGGACAGTCTATGGCAATATTCTCGCCGGTGTGCTGCGTGAGCATCAGCACCCAGAACGCAATCCGCTCTTCAAGCGATCCGGATGTGAGCGACATCAGGCCCGTGACGCTTTTCTGGGCGTTCATGGATATTATATTGAGATAATTGAACATGAACACGGGATCTGAGTTCAATATCTTTATATAATCGCCTTTGCTCACCTGCATTATGCCTGTATCCTCCAGAGCAACTACCGTGCAGGGATAATTGGTGGCTCTGCCGAAAAGAAATTCCGGAGCAATCACATCGGGAGCTTTAAGAGTTTGCGACACGGATATGCGGCCATTGCGGTTGGCGGTGGTCAGACGCACGGAACCGCTCACCAGAAAGGTGATGTGGGTGCAAGGCCGGTTTTCTTCAATAATCGTTTCGCCTTGCGGATATTTCAGAAAATGAAACTTGGCCTGTCCCACGGTGTTGTGCATCGTCTCGGCACTCACACCCCTGAACAGAGGAAGCTCCATCAATAAATCAAACATGCTGCTCATAAATAAAACATTTATTTTATAACAGCGGAAAATGCAATATAGTTGGGACATTCACCGCAAAAAATATGGCTTAAACACTTGACAAACGCTCCTGAAAGTATTAATTTTGTAGTCGATTGCAGCAACACACACGCATGGCACAAAAACGCTCACATCACATAAGCGTATTCGGCTCGCGCGCCACCTCGGTGGTGAGCGTAGCTCTTGTGTTGATACTCATTGGCCTTGTGGCACTTATGAGCGGTGCTGCCCGCACTGCCACCGATAATCTGCGCCGCAATCTGGGATTCACCGTGAAAATGGAGCGCGGAGCTTCCGCTGCCGACATCAATGCCATGAAGCGTCATCTCTCCGGAGCCCGATACGCCGAAACATACGTTTATGCCGGCGCCGACGACATCCTGGCGCAGGAGGCCGAGATAATCGGCGAAGACATCATGCAGCTGGTGGACGAGAATCCTTACGGCGCCGAATTCGATGTGAGGCTGCGTCCCGCGTATGCCTGCGGCGACAGTATCGACCGTATAGCAAGCACTATCTCCGCACTGCCCGGGGTAGAGGATGTGCTCACCGACACAGGTGTAATCGACAGCGTGAACCACAACATTTCCCGTGTGATGCTGATAATGCTCGCCATTGCTGCCGCTCTGCTGGTGATATCGTTCGTGCTTATCAACAACACTGTAAGTCTGGCCGTGTATTCGCGGCGTTTCATTATCCACACCATGCGCCTCGTGGGTGCCACCGCGGCCTTTATCCGTAGGCCGTTTATCAAAGCCGGCGCCGTGAACGGCCTGCTCTCGGCGGTAGTAGCATGCGTCGTGCTCGCGGCAGCTCAGGCATGGGTGATGCAGAGCGACCCGGCACTGGCATCGGTGCTCGACTGGCGCGTGAGCGCAGTAATATATGTGGCTCTCGTGATTGTGGGAGTGCTCATCTGTCTGCTAGCGTCGGCCATTGCCACCACGCGCTATCTGCGCTCCGACATCGACGATTATTACATGAACTAAAAACGGTTCGACATGGAATCAAAGAAGAATACCGAAAGAATTATGCCCGAAAGCGAAGCCCAGAAACCACTGGGACGTCGTAATTTCATAGCCATGGCTGTGGCCGGAGCTCTCATCGTGCTCGGCTTCATCCTGATGCTGGGCGCACCTTCCACGGAAACAGAATTCAACCCCGACATTTTCAGTGCCCGCCGCATAGTCGTGGGGCCTGCACTTGCGTTTATAGGCTTCGTGGCAATGGCGATAGCAATCATTATCAAACCCGCTAAAAAATAAATCATACTGATATGGATTGGCTTAGCGCCCTGATTATGGGAATCGTGCAGGGACTCGCGGAGTATCTGCCCATCAGTTCCAGCGGCCATCTCGAAATTTGCCGCGACCTGCTCGGCCTTGAGCTGAGCGGTGCCGAGAGCCTCGAATTCGACGTGATGCTGCATGTGGCCACCGTTCTGAGCACAATCGTGGTGCTGTGGAATGAATTCAAGCCGCTGTGTGTGTCGTTCTTCACTTTCCGCCACGACAACAACTTCCGATATGTGCTGAAAATTCTTGTGAGCTGCATTCCGGTTGCTATCGTGGGACTATGTTTCAAGGACGTGATCGAGGGCTTTTTCGGCGGAGGTCTTGGCATTGTGGGTGTGTGTCTGTGCATCACGGCGGCACTGCTGTCGTTCGCGTATTTCACGCGCACCCGTCCCGAGGAAGCCGGCAAAGCTCCGCGAGGCCGCGAAATCACGATGCTCGACGCATTCATCATCGGCTGCTCGCAGGCTGTGGCCGTGCTGCCGGGACTGTCTCGCTCGGGCACCACAATCGCCACCGGCATACTTCTGGGCGACCGCCGCGAGGATGTGGCGCGCTTCTCGTTTCTCATGGTTATAATCCCCATTCTGGGCGAAGCCCTTCTCGACGTGAAGAAGATGATGGGCGGCGATGTTGCCGCAGCCACCGGATGCGAGATAGGCTGGCTTCCGCTGCTCGTGGGATTTCTTGCATCCTTCATCGTGGGATGCATCGCATGCCGCTGGATGCTCAACATCGTGAAGAAAGGCAAGCTCGTATGGTTTGCCGCCTACTGCCTGATCATAGGTATAATCTGCATTGTTTCCGCACTTTAATGGACTTCCTATCAGGAGAAATAATATGCGTGGACAAGCCGTTGGGCTGGACGTCGTTTGATGCCGTGAAGCGCATCCGCGGCGCTCTCACCCGCAGGCTGGATGTGCGCAAGCTCAAGGTGGGCCACGCCGGCACGCTTGACCCCCTCGCCACCGGCGTGATGATCGTGTGCACAGGCCGTGCCACCAAGCGTATCGACGAACTGCAGGCCGGGGTGAAGGAATATGTGGCGACTATAGCTCTGGGCGCCACTACTCCCAGCTTCGATCTGGAAACGGAACAAGATGCCACCTACCCTACGGCCCATATCACCCGCGAACTCACCGAGGAAGTGCTCCGCAGCTTCACCGGGCGCATCGAGCAGGTGCCCCCGGCATTTTCGGCCTGCAAGGTGGATGGCAAGCGGGCCTATAAGAGCGCACGCGCAGGTAAGGAAGTGGAGCTCAAGCCCCGCACGCTCGTGATCGACGAGCTCGAGTTGCAGGAATTTTCGCAGGAAAGCATCACCGTTCGTGTGGTGTGCAGCAAAGGCACTTACATCCGCGCTCTGGCCCGCGATATCGGTCGCGCCCTGCAAAGCGGCGCGCACCTCACGGCCTTGCGACGCACACGCGTGGGCAACATCGACATCGCCGACTGCATGAGTGTGCAGCAGGCCGCCGACCTGATTGCCGCCGTGCCGGTGGAATACCCGGACTGGTACGAAGGTCCGCGTAAAGAATAATATCGAATACATCCAATAGACAATTCAAATAAACAAATGAAGCTCTCACAATTCAAATTTCGTCTGCCCGACGATCTGATAGCTCAATATCCGGCAGAAAACCGCGACGAATCCCGCATGATGGTGCTCCACCGCCGCACCGGCGAAATCGAGCACCGCCTGTTCAAAGATATCCTCAACTACTTTGACGACGGCGACGTGATGGTGTTCAACGACACCAAAGTGTTTCCGGCCCTGCTTTACGGCAATAAGGAAAAAACCGGAGCGCGTATAGAGGTGTTCCTGCTTCGCGAGCTCAACGCCGATATCAAGCTGTGGGATGTGCTCGTGGAACCGGCGCGCAAGATCCGCATTGGCAATAAGCTGTACTTCGGCGAAGACGAATCGATGGTGGCCGAGGTGATCGACAATACAACCTCGCGCGGCCGCACCCTGCGCTTTCTCTACGACGGCCCCAGGGATGCATTCAAGCGCGATCTCTACGCTCTGGGCCACACCCCGCTGCCCGAATATATAAAGCGAGAGCCCAACGAAGACGACGCCGAGCGCTACCAGTGCATCTTCGCACGCAACGAGGGTGCGGTCGTGGCTCCTGCTGCCGGCACCCACTTCTCGCGCGAGCTGCTCAAGCGCCTTGAGATCAAAGGCGTGAAGCAGGCGTTCCTCACCGAACACAGCGGACTGGGCAACTTCCGGGAAATCGACGTGGAAGACCTCACAAAGCACCGGATGGACTCGGAACAGCTCATCGTTTCGCCCGAGCTCGTGGCCACAGTGAATGCAGCCAAGGATGCCGAGAAGCAGGTATGCGCCGTGGGCACCAGCGTGCTACGCGGCATGAGCACGGCAGTGAGCATGGGCGGACATCTGCAGCCCTACGACGGATGGACCAACAAATTCATTTTCCCGCCATATGAATTCACGGTGGCCACGTCCATGGTGAGCAATTTCCACATGCCCTACTCCACCATGCTCATGATGGTGGCTGCGTTCGGGGGCTACGATGAAGTTATGCACGCGTATTCGGAAGCAGTGAAAGAGCACTACCGCTTCGGAGCCTACGGTGATGCCATGCTCATAATCGACAAGTAATGGACCAAATTCTACAGCAAGCCGCAGCCGCAGCCGGATGCGACGCCGCACAAGCACAATCCATGGCCGACGCCCTCGCAGCTATTCTGCGCGAGAAGGCAGCGCAGATGGACTCCGTGGCCATCCCCGGATTCGGCACGTTCGTGCCGGAAAAGGTGAAGGAACATGTGGAAACGGATGCCGATACCGGCCGACATATGCTCATGCCGCCCGGCCTCGTACTTAAATTCAATCCCGGCAGCATGCTGCGCAAACGCCTTTCGCTCAATGAATAGCACTATCACACTCCCCGAGATAGCCGAAGCTCTGGCAAGCACAGCCGGCGTGGACAGCGACAAGGCCACGCGCTTTGTGGTGCAGTTGTTTTCTGCCGTGGAAGCTTGGCTTGCAGCCTCCCGCAAAGCGAATATTCCCGGGATAGGTACATTTTCCGCCACGGAAGATGGTCTGGTTTTCGTTCCGGACACAAGTCTTGCATCGGCCATCAACGCACCTTTCGCGATTTTTGCGCCCGTGGAGCTCTCTGCCGAAGATGCAAGACGGTTTGAGGTGGAAGAAGATACCGTTGCCGAAGCCGCGGTGCACACCGAGGCTCCCAGGGAAATCCGGGAGGTGTTGCCTCCCGTATACGTTCCGGAAGAAGAGCCGGCAACATCAACCGAACCTGCACCCGTGAGCATATCCGAACCGGCTAATGAAGAAAGCATACCTGAAGTCGAGCCGCAACAGCCGGATGCAGCCCAACAGCCGCAAATCACGGAAAACCCCGAAAACGATACCGTTGCCACTCTTCCGGAACCGCAGATTATTTATGTGGCGCGCCGCAATCCGTGGCCATGGGTGGTGGCGCTCATCGCCCTTGTGGCCGGATTTGCCGGCGGATATTGCCTGGGAAATTATTCTTCGGCTGCTACTGCTGCCGCAACCGAGCCGGTTGAAGCCAAAGAACTTCCCGCCACCACGAGCACCGACAGCGTGCCTTATGCGGCCGAGGCTGCATCACAAGTCGTGGCACAGGATACCGTTGCCGTTCAAGAAAGCCCCGCAGTCGCCGCTGAGGTGAAGAAAGAACCGGTGTACGACACCGTGGGGACCTCGAGATACCTCACCACCATAGCGCGCGATCATTATGGCCGCAAAGATTATTGGGTATTTATCTACGAAACCAATGCTGCGCGCCTGAAAAGTCCGAACCTAATATCGCCGGGCACACGCGTGGAGATTCCCTACCTTGGAGAACATCCCGCTCTTAATCCCGACTTGCGCGCACGCGCACGCAAACTGGCGGCTGAATACGCCGAACGATACAACCTGTAGGGCCTTAGCGCCTGCTCACGAGAAATACTCCGGTGAAAACGAGCACAACGGCTGCCGCTTTTGCCGGAGTAAACGTATCCATTCCGGCCCACACTGCCACAATGGCTGCCACCACGGGCTGCACATAGTTGTAGATAGAGACAACAGCAGGGCTGAGCCTCGTCTGCCCCAGAGGCAGCAGCAGATAACTCAGAAACGTGGGGCCCACGGCATAGGCCACGCATATCCACCATTCGAGCGGCACAATGCTCTCCCACGGCATAGATGCCATGGGCACGAACGACACCGGAAGCATGCACAGCGTGGCATAGGTGAACATCCATTTCATAAGCGTCACAGCCTTGTAGCGACCTATCAGTCCCTTGAAAAATATAAGGTAGCAGCTGAAGCATATCTGGGCGGCCAGCACCAGAAGGTCGCCCTTGACCGAGCCCGTGCCTGCCACTTCCGATCCTCCCGTGATAAGGACAAGGGCACCCACGGCTCCGAGAAGCACGCCGCCCACCTTGACCCGAGTAACGCGCTCATGCAGAAACACTGCGGCCATAAGTATCGTGACGATGGGCAGACTCGTAGTGATTATCGTGGCGTTGATGGGCGTGGTGTAGCTCAGGCCAAGCATAAAAAAACCTTGATTGAGCACGATAGCGAGCAGCGATGCGCCGAACAACGCAACGTGGTCTCGCACGGGAATTTCCGGTTCTTCCACAAAAAAAGACAATATCCAGAACAGCAGTCCTGCACCAACGATTCTGAAATCAGTGAGCAGCAATGGCGTGACGCTTCCGGCCAGCACAATCTTTCCCAGGGGGGCTCCAAGACCCCACATAATCTCGGCGCCCATCATGGCGCTGTGTCCCACAATCTTTTCTTTTTTCATACCCGGCCGCAAAGGTACGAAAAAAACGCACTCGTTTTTCATGAAAAATAAGTATTTTTGCAGTCATGAACTACCGCCGCTATATCCGCCCGGCGCTTTCGGTGATCACCGCTGTCATCGGCATCCTGACCGCATTTACCTTTATTAGATGCGGCGTTGACTTCATGGATGAGCCCTACGAGCTGATGAATGCGCAGCATCCTCTCGACAGCCCTCTTGCTCCCCTCCCGGCATGGATAGGTCATTTGCAGCAGTGCCCGTTATCGTCGCTCATAAGCATGAGATGGAACTCGTTTATAATCACGCTCGCCTCCATAGCCGTTGCAACCCTGCTGTGCCGCCGTCGCCTCATAAGCGGCGACGGAGCAGACTACGCAGCACTCAGTTTCGGCGTGGCCACTATGCTGGCCGCTCCCTACGTGGGCGCGTGGCTCTATGGCTGGGATATATATTCCAACGCATCGCTCAGCATCACAATGGCATGGCTGTGCTTACTCGTGCGCAAGCCGTCGTGCGCGACGGCCTTCATAGGCGGTGTCCTTGCTGCCGGCGCGATGCTGTGCCGAGTGCCCAATGTGGTGCTTCTCCCGGCTGTGACGGCAGTGGCAGTCTATGCACTGCCTCAACGCAGGTGGAGCGCCATAGTTGCCGTGCTCACAGCTTTCGCGGTGGTCGTAGTAGGCTTCGTGCTGTGGGCCTATGGCAGCGTGGGCCACTATCTCGAAGCAATTGCCGCCAATTCTCCCGGCGGTCATAGCATCCCCACCCTGATTCAGAACACCTTCAGCGGCTTGGTATGGTTCGCACCCTTGCTTTGTTCTGCAATCTGCCTTTTCCTGCTGATCCGTTATGCTGGCATGCGCTACGGATTCGCAACGTGGCGTTTTTGGTCACTCGGTATCGCAGGAGCCGCATTACTGGGGCTGGTGTTCCGTCTCACAGTGTGGAAATACACAGTGGTGGAACAGATGGCCGAGTGCATAGTTATCCCATTGCTGCTCTATCCGCTTTTCAGGCGCAAGGGGGTGGATGGCACCACAAAAGTTCTCGCGTTGGCCGCTTTGTGGACAGGCTTCTGTGCTGTTGCCGGCTCCAACACCGGCTTTATCAAGTTTCTTTCGATAGGCATGTTTCCCATAGCCGTGGCCATAAGCCGTCCGTGGCAGTCGCGCCCGTTGGGCATATGGTTGATAATGATTGTTGCAGTATACTGCTGCGTGGGTGGCTACGTGCGCTGCGTAGAGGGATATAAGGATGTCGGGCCGGCTTGTATCGAGGAGCGCGTTATGATAGCAGGACATCCGATGAGCGGAATCGGCACCACCAAGCAGTTTGCAGACTATACAGAAAAGGCGTGTACCCTCTCTCGCGACCTGCGCGAAAAGGGCTACGAAGTGCGGGTGCTCGCCTCCGGCCTAAACCGTTTCGGCTGGGCCTTGATTACGGGAGCGCCTATGATGGTCAACCATCATAATTGGGCCGAAGAAAATATGAGTATAAGCAATTCTCCCCAATTCCGCCAGGCCATGCACGAGGTGCTTACGATACCGGATGTGGCCGTGATCGTGCCCGCCCCATTCGCAGGCGAGATACAATGCAGGGAATTCGCGCCATACGATGAAGAACTCATCGAAGCGCTCTCCATGCACCTGCGCGAAGATTCTTCCGGCATCAAGGGCGTGCGGCTATTTTGCGGCATCCCTCGCCAGCAGTGATGCAAGCGCATCTACCCTCGTGGCATATGCGTCGATGGCCTGCACCTTCTCGCGGGTGAGGCCGTAGATATTGAGACCGCAGCCGGCATGTGTGCAATATTGAGCCTCGGCGGCATTCACATGGCCCGCCGGGCACACATATCGCAGCTCGCGGCGCAGCAGCCCGCGGCCATCGGCCATCTCGCCCTCCTCGGGCAGATGCTGAAGGCGGTCGAGCAATGCGCGCATATCGGCAAGATCGGCGCGTGTATACTCGGGCTGGAACGCTTCAAGCAGGTCCACGGCCATGAGTAATTCTCCTCTCTCTATAAGCTCTGCCACGGCATGGGCATCGAATAGATCGCACTCCACTATAAGATTTTTCGTAGCTTCCGGTGCACTCACCGTGTCGTCGTACACCACCTCGATGGCATACGGGCGCGGCACCGCCTTAAGATAGCGCGGAAACTCCTTCAGGGCTATGCGGTTGGGCGAACGGCGTTCGCTCTCGTCGAGCACGGCGCTCACCAGAAACTTGCGGTACAGCCCCTCGCCTATACCCTCGAGGGCGTTCTGGATTATGAAATCCCAATTGGCCTGCGATGGAAACACCTCGGGCTGTTCAAGCAGGCGGGCGTAGCGCAGCCTTAGCAATTCGGTGCGCAGAGCCTCGGCCGATA
Source organism: uncultured Porphyromonadaceae bacterium (assembly GCA_947176585.1). Classification (GTDB taxonomy): domain Bacteria; phylum Bacteroidota; class Bacteroidia; order Bacteroidales; family Muribaculaceae; genus CAG-873. Next base: position 8,918 of record CAMWRI010000005.1, on the reverse strand, counting down.
CGGTAGTCTCTGCCTGTGGTTTAGGGTCGTCGAGAGTAAACATAGCTAATTGAAAAGATTATCTAATAAATCGCTCACGCCGCGGAATGTGCGCCTGTGCAGCGGGCTCACGCCCACCTCCACCAGAGCTTTGCGGTGGGCGGCCGTGGGATATCCCTTGTTAACATTCCAACCATAGGCCGGATATTCGGCGGCGGCCGCTTCCATATAATCGTCGCGGGCGGTCTTGGCTAGTACGGAAGCTGCCGCGATATTGGCCAGGCTGGCATCGCCGTGCACCACCGTGGTGTGCGGCACGGAGCCGTACGGCGTGAAACGGTTGCCGTCCACAGCTATGTGGCCGGGGCGCACGTCCAGGGCATCGAGCGCACGGTGCATTGACAGAATCGACGCTCGCAGTATATTGATTTCATCAATTTCCGCAGCTGTGGCCGATGCTATGGCCCATGCCACGGCTGCATCCTTGATTACGGGCACGAGTGCGCGGCGCCTGGCATCCGTGAGCTTCTTGGAGTCGTTGAGCCACGGATGCGAAAAATCGTCCGGCAAGATCACGGCCGCGGCGAATACCGGGCCGGCCAGGCAACCGCGTCCGGCTTCGTCACATCCGGCCTCAAGCACGCCAGGATGCAGGCATGGAGGCAGAGGTTCAGATAGCGATTTCAAAATTCAGGATATTTTCAACGAGAAACAGATCGCGCACATCGCTGCGACGTACCTCGATATCATCATAATCCGGATTATCGCTGTGCAATATTATCATCGAGGGATCGGGATGGCGGCGCACATATTTGATCATGCGGTAGTCGTCGAGCACCACCACATATATCTGCCCCCATAGGATGGGAGCCGTATCGCTCACGGGGCGTATAGACACCCAACTGCCATCCTGCAACCGCGGCGACATGGAGTTGCCGCGTACACGCACGAGCGGATACTGCGGATTCAACCCCGGCAACTGGCAGAATCCCACGATGCGATCGTCGGTGAACTCGCGGCTCAGATTGGCACTTCCGGCACTCACGTTTATATCATACACCGGCGCTCCTCGCTGTGAATCGTGCGATGCCACGATGGATCCGCCGGCAAGCGTGCGCGCGTGGATATCGCGCGGAAAAGGCACCCCAACGCCATCCACAAGCCACGGCTTCGACACCCCCAGATCCACCACCACGCGATTGATAAATGCCTCATTCACGGGATTATGACCCGAAAGCATGCGCGAAATATTGGACGGGTCAACCCCCACGCGCTCTGCAAACCGCGCCTGCGTAAGGCGCGACAGCTTTATGAGATAGCGCAGTCGGTCCACGATAGTGGCCGATGGTGCCGGCAATGCAAGATTGTCAAGACTTTCCTTCATAACGAATTGTTAATCTGTTGCAAAGATACAATATGATTTGCACATTTGCAAATAATTCTCATATCGCAGCACAGCCCGAAATCGTGCGCCGCCGGCCTATACCGCTAATAGCTCTTTCCCCAGGAAGAGCGGTCGAGGTTGCGGTAGGATACTGCTTCGCTGATGTGTTGCGCCTGAATATCCTGAGAGCCGTCAAGGTCGGCTATGGTGCGGGCCACCTTGAGGATGCGGTCGTAGGCGCGGGCACTCATATCGTACTTCACGATTGCCTTCTTCAGTATCGCCGTGGTGGAAGCATCCATCGTGCACCAGCGGGCAAGCAGGCGGGAGTTCATCTGGGCGTTGCAGTGGACGTTCAGTTCATCGGCGAAGCGTGCGGCCTGAATCTCGCGGGCGCGCGTCACACGTTCGCGTATCGCTGCGCTTGACTCGCCAGTGGGACGCGAGGCGAGTTCGTCGATTTCCACCGGCATTATTTCCACCTGAATATCTATTCGGTCCAGCAGCGGACCTGATATACGTCCAAGATATTTACTCACCTGACCCGGTGCGCAGGTACATTCGCGTGTGGGGTGGTTGTAGTAGCCGCATGGACATGGATTCATAGAGGCCACGAGCATGAAACCGGCGGGATAATCCACACGGTAGCGCGCACGCGACACGCTTATCACCCTGTCCTCCAGCGGCTGACGCATCACTTCGAGCACAGAGCGGCTAAACTCCGGAAACTCGTCGAGAAAGAGTATTCCGTTGTGGGCAAGCGAAATCTCGCCCGGCAGAGGATTGGAGCCGCCTCCCACGAGTGCCACGGGAGAAATCGTGTGGTGGGGCGAGCGGAAAGGGCGGCGCGTCATGAGTCTTGAGCCGCTCTTGAGCCGCCCGGCCACGGAGTGGATTTTGGTCGTTTCGAGAGCCTCGGCGAGCGATAGCGGGGGCATGATCGACGGCAGTCTCTTGGCCATCATGGATTTACCCGAGCCCGGAGGGCCCACGAGCAGTATATTATGGCCCCCGGCACATGCCACCTCAAATGCTCGCTTCACGTTTTCCTGCCCCTTCACTTCGGCGAAATCAAAATCATAATCGCAGCTCGCACGGGCAAATTCCGCACGGGTGTTCACCACAGTGGGCTGGATATCGCGCGTGCCGGCAAGGAATTCCAGCACCTGCGAAAGATTATCCACGCCGTACACTTCGAGATTATTCACCACTGCGGCCTCAGTGGCATTGTCGCGCGGCAATATCATGCCCTTGAAGCCGGCGGCCCTGGCTGCGATAGCCATAGGCAGCACGCCACGTATGGGCAGCACGGAGCCGTCGAGCGACAATTCGCCCATTATCATATAGCAGTCGAGCTGCGGAGCCTGGATTTTTTCCGCGCCTGCAAGCAGTCCCACGGCTATGGGCAGGTCGTAGGCCGCCCCTTCCTTACGCACATCGGCCGGCGAAAGGTTCACCACCACATTATGACGCGGCAATTCGTGGCCGGAGCTCAGCAGCGCGTGGCGCACACGTTCGAGACTTTCTTTAACCGCAGTGTCCGGCAGTCCCACTATGGTGTAGTGAAATCCGCGGCCCACGGCCACCTCAATGGTGATTATTATAGCATCTATGCCCTGAACGGCCGCACCGAAAGTCTTTACCAGCATCACCTCTTATTTTATGGTTGACAACGCGCGGGCAAGTTGGTCGGGGCACGAGGTGGGCTTGCTTCCGCAGCGTATGCCGGCGAGACGAGCCGCCACGTCCGATGCCTTGCAGCCTTCCACGAGAGCTGCGATACCCTGAAGATTACCGTGGCAACCGCCGGCGAAGCGCACATTGTGCACGCATCCGTCCCCGTCGATGTCGAAGTCGATGCTGCGGCTGCACGTGCCTTGCGTAGTATATTGATAATGAGCCATAATGCAATAAACAAGCCTTGATTGAATCACAAAAGTAGGAAAAAAAAGCATAGGTTACAAATTTAATGTTTAACTTTGTGCATGGAACAAACTATACGACACCGCAGGCTATACGCCTTTTACCGAAGCAAGGCGCTCAACTCGCTCATGATTCTTATTTATCTGAGTTTGATCATGGCACTCCACACGCGGAATGATTTTTTCCTGATGTGTGCAGCCGGAGCCGGGGTGCTCTTCGTTGGCTACGCTCTGTGGATATGGATAGCGCGTCCCCGGCGGATCGCGATCAACGACTGGCTGTCGAATGTGAGCGGGCTATACTTCATCTATTTTCTTGCTGTTCCGTGGATGAAGACTCCGAATCCTTGGTGGTACATAGCTCCTGCGCTTATCGCCATTCCCCTGCTCTTCATCTTCTCGCTCAATCTTGGCGATGAAGACTTCGAGGTGAAACCCCGGAAATAAAATACGGCTGCCCCATACGGAGGCAGCCGATTTTATGCGTTCAGACCGCAGGTCACTTGTTGAACAGCGACTGGATAGAGCCTATGCTCGAAAGCACTGATGATGCCTCGTAGGGGATGTAGACGGTCTTGTTGTCTTTGCCGGAGGTCATCTCGCGCAAGGTGTCGATATACTTCATGGCCAGCATGTAGGTGGCGGGGTTGGTCTGCGACGTGCTCACGGCCTGTGCCACGCGCAGGATCGCGTCGGCCTCGGCCTGGGCGTTGAGGATGATGGCCTGGGCCTCACCCTCGGCACGCAGGATTTCGGCCTGCTTGATGGCCTCCGCCTCATTGATGCGCGATGCCTTCTCGCCCTCGGAGCGGAGGATGCGGGAGCGCTTCTCGCCCTCGGCGTTCAGAATCTCGGCGCGGCGGTTGCGCTCGGCCTGCATCTGCTTTTCCATGGCGATGCGCACGCTCTCGGGAGGTGTGATATCCTGGAGTTCCACGCGGTTCACCTTCACACCCCACTTGTTGGTGGCGTCGTCCAGAATGGCCTGGAGCTTGTTGTTGATGGTATCGCGGGATGTGAGCGTCTCGTCCAGTTCGAGCTCGCCAATGACGTTGCGCAGCGAGGTCTGGGTGAGTTTCTCGATGGCGTTGGGCAGATTGTCGATTTCGTACACTGCCTTCTTGGGGTCAACTATCTGAAAGTAGATCAGAGCATTGATTTCGGTGGTTACGTTGTCGCGCGTGATCACCTGCTGAGACGGGAAGTCGTACACCTGCTCGCGCAAGTCAATCACGGGCGAAGCCGTCATGCGCACGTAGACGCGGCCGCCCACACCCGTCTCGATGCGGCGGGTATAGATGGTTTTGGCCTTGTCGATGAAGGGGATGATAAAGTTGAGACCTGGAGTGAGCACGCTGTGGAAGCGACCCAGGCGCTCGATCACGCGGGTTTCGGACTGCGGCACGACACACACGCCTGCCGAGATCACCACAATGGCGAGAATCACCAGAATGGCGGCAAAAATCAGAGAACTGTATTCCATGATGATTTATTTGATACTTTCAACTGTAAGGATTATGCTGTCGTAGGAGTGGATGCGCACGCGCTGCCCTATCATGAAGCTCTCGCCCTCGTGGCGGGCTCGGGCCTGCCAGTTGTCGCCGTCCACTTTCACGCGGCCCAGTCGTCCCGGCTCGATGGCTTGCACCACAGTTGCTTCCATGCCAATGAGCGCGTCCATACCGGTGCGGGCGGCGCGGCCTTCACGCTCGGCGGCCAGATGATGAATCTTCTTGAAATAAGGCACAAGCACGAGATAGGCCACAACAGATGCCACAGCGAGCACCGCAAGCTGCACGGGCAGCGTGCATCCCATAAGGCAAGCGACCAGAGCTGCCACACAGGCTATGGCGAGGCAAAGCGTCCACACCATCTGCGACAGTATTTCGACAATCACGAGCACGGCCGCGATTATCAACCAAAGAATCCATGTAATCGTCATAATGCCGTAAAGGTAGGAATAATTTTCGGTTTTGTCAAGATAACGAATGTGAATCTCAACAAAAAAACTTCGCCGGCAACATCACGTTGCCGGCGAAGCCATATTTAATTGGAACTTACACGTCTTTATTCGGGACGCTTGGTCTTCTTGCCGTAGCCGTACTGGGCGGCGGCGCCGAGCTGCTCTTCGATGCGGAGCAGCTGGTTGTACTTGGCCATGCGGTCGGAGCGGCTTGCGCTACCGGTCTTGATCTGGCCGGCGTTGGTAGCCACGGCGATATCGGCGATGGTAGCGTCTTCGGTCTCACCGGAACGGTGGGAGATCACTGCGGTGTAGCCGTTGCGCTGGGCGAGCTCTACGGCGCGGAGGGTCTCGGTGAGGGAGCCGATCTGGTTCACCTTCACGAGAATCGAGTTGGCGCAGCCTTCCTCGATACCCTTCTTGAGGTACTTGACGTTGGTCACGAAGAGGTCGTCGCCCACGAGCTGGCAGCGGTCGCCGATGAGGTCGGTGAGAATCTTCCAGCCTTCCCAGTCGTTCTCGGCCATGCCGTCTTCGATGGAGTCGATGGGGTATTTTTCAACGAGGCCCTTGAGGTACTCGGCCTGCTGCTCGCGGGTGAGCTTTTGGCCGTTGGCTTCCTTCTTGGTGCCGTCCTTGAGCTCCTGGTAGTTGTAGATACCGTCGTAGTAGAACTCGCTGGAAGCGCAGTCGAGACCGATGGTCACGTCCTTGCCGGGCACATAGCCGGCCTTCTCGATAGCCTTGATGATCACGTTGAGTGCATCCTCGGTGCCGTCGAGGGCGGGAGCGAAGCCGCCTTCATCGCCCACTGCGGTGCTGAGGCCGCGCTCGTGGAGCACCTTCTTGAGGTTGTGGAACACCTCAGTGCCCATGCGGATGCCTTCCTTGAAGGAGGTGGCGCCGATGGGACGGATCATGAATTCCTGGAAGCAGATGGGAGCGTCGGAGTGTGCGCCGCCGTTGATGATGTTCATCATGGGCACGGGCAGCACATAGGTGTTGCAGCCACCGATATATTTGTAGAGGGGCAGGTCGAGATAGTCGGCGGCAGCCTTGGCCACAGCGAGCGATACGCCCAGAACGGCGTTGGCGCCCAGCTTGCTCTTGGTGTCGGTGCCGTCGAGTGCGAGCATTGCCTCGTCGATAGCAATCTGGTCGAGAGCGCTCATGCCTTTCAGGGCCTCGGCGATGGGACCGTTCACGTTGGCAACGGCCTTCTGCACGCCTTTGCCCATGTAGCGGCTCTTGTCGCCGTCGCGAAGCTCGAGAGCTTCGTTTTCGCCGGTCGATGCGCCCGAGGGAACGGAAGCGCGGCCACGTGCGCCGCTTTCGAGAATCACGTCTACTTCAACGGTGGGGTTGCCACGGCTGTCGAGCACCTCACGACCAATGATTTTTTCGATTTTCATAATTTCTACTCTGTTGAGTGTTGGTGAGTTGGATTATATAGGTTTGTTTTGTCTCAATTATGCCACAAAGTTACAAAATTTCGCCGAACTATAAGCTGTCTTTTATAAAATTTTTAAACTAAGGCTTGAGCGGGCTCATCGTGAATCCGTAGCTGTAGTGCTTGCCGCGCAGGCGGTACTGCTCATAAGGCTCGGCACCCCACGAGTTGTCGCCGCCCAGGGCGCGCTGCACCAGATCGATGTTGAAATACACGTGACTGCCGCTGTGGTGCACGTCGCTGTTGTGCATCTGGTGCTTCGAGAGCCCCGGATCAAGATCGGCGGGGGTAACGTCGAGGGCGCTCACGTTGAGCAACCCGTGGCCGCTCACGAGCACGCCGCGACCGCCGTCGTCGGCCAGCGACGCATAGCGCACGTCGGTGTGGTTGCCGGTCTCCTGTGGGCGGATGTAGGGATAGAACTCATCGGCCACCTTGCCGCTCCACAGACCCACGAAAGATGCCGTGTGGCGGTCGCTGTAGTTCTCGAGCGGGCCGCGGCCATAGTAGCTAAAGTTGTCGTAGTGACGAGGCAGTGTGAGCTGCATTCCCAGACGCATGAGCTCGGGCATGTCATCGCCACCGTCGAGCGCCACTTCCACGTCCATCATGCCGCCGTCATACACGGTGTAGACAATCCTCAGCGCGGCATCCACATCGGGCAGGCGATACTCTGCGGAGAGGCGATTTCCGTCGAGGGTAAGACTATTGAGGCGACGGTTGCCGGCGGCACAGCGCCATGCGTTCAGTCGCTTCTGTATGCCTGCACCCCAGTCGTTGTCGGTCACGGCACGCCAGAAGTTAGGCACCATATTGTCCACCACCCTGCGGCCGCCGGCAGTGTAGTCGGTCAGGTCGCCGTTGTGTTTGTTGAAGGCTATTCTGGAGCCGGTGCCACTGTCAAACACATATTCACGCTCCGTTTCGCGTCCCTGCACGGGAGCGCCCTTTGCAATGTCCGGAGCCTTAGTTGCGCGGGCCACCTCAAACTGCTCGCGGGCCACCTCATGCCCGGCAGGCACCACCTCTGTGGCTGTGCGCGTGGCGGCAAATACATTCAGATAATACTCCTGTGAGGGATTGAGCTTGGGAAGCGTGAGGTGCACGCGGCCCGTAGCTCCTGGCTTTACATTCAGCACGAAGTTGCCGGTGGCGATCACGCGGCCATCGGCGAGCAACTGCCACGAGAAGTCGTAGTCGCTCAGATTGCGGTAGTGAAAGTGATTCTCCACCGTGAAGCTGCCAGTGGCGGGATCAAAGTCAGAGAAACGGATATCCTGATACACCTTCTTCACCTCGGCCATGCCGGGATGCGGAGTACGGTCGGGCTGCACCAGGCCGTTGATACAGAAATTCTCGTCGTTCTGGCGGTTCCACGCGCCGAAGTCGCCGCCGTATGCCCAGTATTCGGCACCGTTCTCGTCCTTCGTGAGCAGGCCCTGGTCCACCCAGTCCCATATGAATCCGCCCTGAAGCTGCGGGCTCGAACGAATCACATCGAATAACTCCTGGAAATTGCCGGTGCTGTTGCCCATGGCGTGGGCGTACTCACACATGATGTACGGGCGGCCGGGATTATCCAGCGCGCCGTACTGCTGCATGTCGCCTATCCAGGGATACATGGGGCACACTATATCCGTGTTGTATTCCCGCTGCGCCTGCTCGCTCTGCACCGGGCGCGATGTGTCGCGGCTCTTTATCCAGTCGTAAGCGGCCTCGAAGTTGCTCCCGTTGCCGTGCTCGTTGCCCACACTCCACACTATCACGCTGGGGTGGTTCTTGTCGCGCTCCACCAGCAGATGCTCACGGTCGAGGATAGCCTCGCGCCAGTCCTCAGTGGCCGCGGGATGCTCGCCGGCAACCACAGGGCTCCACGGAGACGCTCCATAGCCGTGAATCTCTATATTGGCCTCGTCCACGACGTAGAGACCGTAGCGGTCGCAGAGATCATACCACAGCGGCGACTGTGGGTAGTGGCTCATGCGCACGGCATTGAAATTGTTCTGCTTGAGCATCTTGATATCTTCCATCATCATGGCCGAGTCCACCACGTGGCCCGTCACGGGATGATGCTCGTGGATATTCACGCCATGCACCTCCAGCGGCTTGCCGTTCACCATCAGCTGGCTATTCTTTATTTCCACTTTGCGGAAGCCGATGCGGGCGGATGTGGTCTCCACCACCTTGCCATCCACACTCAGGCTCAGCACCAGTGTGTAG
>CAMWRI010000004.1 GCA_947176585.1 uncultured Porphyromonadaceae bacterium | reverse complement strand
CACCCATAGGCATCAACCTGCCCAACGCCAGCTGGATTCGCGCTGCCCACGGCTCCAAGAGCGTGACTATCGAGAACATCACCGCAGCCTACGACGCAGCCAGCCACGGCAACGGCTTCAACGAGGAATTCGTGATTGACGAGCCCACGCGCAAGCTGCTCGAAGACTACCTGTTCATCACCGACAACCTGCACACCGACCTGCATGAATGTCTGGGCCACGGCAGCGGCAAACTGCTGCCCGGCGTGGATCCCGATGCGCTCAAAGCCCACGGCTCCACTCTGGAGGAAGCCCGCGCCGACCTGTTCGCACTCTACTACCTGGCCGATCCCAAGATGCTGGAAATCGGTCTGCTCGACAACCCCGATGCCTACAAGGCCGAGTACTACAAATACATCCTCAACGGCATGATGACCCAGCTCAACCGCATCGAGCCGGGCAAGGACGTGGAGGAAGCCCACATGCGCAACCGCAAGCTCATCGCCGAGTGGGCCTACGAGCACGGCAAAGATTCCGGAGTGATCGAGCTCGTGAAGCGCGACGGCAAGACTTTCGTCAAGATCAACGACTACGAGGCCCTGCGCGGTCTATTCGGGGAGCTCCTTGCAGAGGTGCAGCGCATCCGCAGCACCGGCGACTACGAGGCCGGACGCGCGCTCGTTGAGAAATATGCGGTGAAGGTCGATCCCGAGCTCCACAAAGAAGTGCGCGAGCGCTATGCCGCACTCGACATTCCGCCCTACCGCGGCTTCGTGAACCCCGTGTACACTCCTGTGATGGAAGGCGACGAAATCGTCGACGTCAAGGTTGACTACAGCGAGGGCTACGCCGATCAGATGCTGCGCTACTCGCGCGACTACTCGGCTCTCAAGTAACGCACTTTCCCATCGTATAATGGATTTCAAGCTACAGGCCACATGCCCCGGCACCGCAGCGCGCGCCGGAGAAATCACCACCGACCACGGCCGCATCCTCACACCCATATTCATGCCCGTGGGCACCCAGGGTGCCATCAAGGGCGTGCACATGAGCGAGATGCGGGAGCAGGTGAAAGCCCAGATAATTCTAGGCAACACATATCATCTGTATCTGCGCCCCGGCATGGATATAATGAGGCGCGCAGGCGGCCTGCACAAGTTCAACGGCTGGGACCGCCCTATCCTCACGGATAGCGGCGGCTTCCAGGTGTTCTCGCTGAGCGATCGCCGCAAGCTCACCGAGGAAGGCGCCCACTTCCGCAGCCATATCGACGGATCGCGCCACCTCTTCACCCCCGAAAACGTGGTGGACACACAGCGTATAATCGGCTCCGACATCATGATGGCGCTCGACGAGTGCACGCCGGGAGATGCCGACCGCGACTATGCGCGTCGCTCGCTCGCCCTCACGCAGAGGTGGCTTGAGCGCGGATGGAAGCACTTCAAGGAGACGGAACCTCTCTACGGCCACTCCCAGACGTTCTTCCCCATCGTGCAAGGATGCACTTATCCCGACCTGCGCCGCGAGGCGGCACGCCATGCGGCCGGTCTGGGAGCCGAGGGCTACGCCATAGGCGGACTTGCTGTGGGCGAGCCCACGGAAGTGATGTATGAGATGATCGAAGTGGTGAACGAAATCCTGCCCGCGGATCGCCCGCGCTACCTCATGGGTGTGGGCACGCCCGCCAACATCCTTGAGGCTATAGACCGGGGTGTGGACATGATGGACTGCGTGATGCCCACGCGCAACGCGCGCAACGGCATGCTGTTCACCGCCCGGGGCACGATGAATATGCGCAACAAGAAGTGGGCCGACGACTTCTCGCCGCTGCAGGAAGACGGCCCGGCGGAGGTGGACCGCATGTACACCAAGGCCTACGTGCGCCACCTGTTCATCGCCGACGAGCTGCTGGCCATGCAGATAGCCAGCATACATAACCTCGCCTTCTATTTGTGGCTGGTGGGAGAGGCGCGGCGCCACATCATCGAGGGCGACTTCCCCTCATGGAAACGCGAGATGGTGAACCGTGTAATGCAAAGACTCTGATGTTCAAGATTCTCGACCGCTATATTATACGCAAGTTCCTGGGCACGTATGTCTTCGCCATCGTGCTGCTGCTGGCCATCGTGGTGATGTTCGACATCAACGAAAAGTTCGACGCATTCCTCAAAGCCCCGCTGCGGGCCACTGTGCTGGACTACTACGTCAACTTCCTGCCGTACTTCGCCAACCAGTTTGCGCCGCTCTTCACGTTCATAGCGGTCATATTCTTCACCTCGAAGCTGGCCGACAACAGCGAGATCATAGCCATGCTCTCCACGGGCATGAGCTTCGGGCGGCTCATGCGGCCATATATGGTGGCAGCGGCTGTTATCGCCGCAGCCACATTCGTGCTCGACGCCTATATCATCCCCCCGGCGAATATCAAGCGCATCGACTATACCAATACATATGTGAAAAACAAGCGCGTGGACTATGGCTCAAATATCATGCTAATGGTACAGCCCGGACAGATTGCCTACATGAGCCGCTACGACAACATCACCAAGACCGGCGCGCGCTTCTCGCTCGAAAGTTTCGACGAAGACAAGCGGCTGCGCTCGCGGCTCACGGCCCAGAGCATCGTGTGGGACACGTTCTACAACTGGCGGGTCAACGACTATCTCATCCGCGATTTCAAGGAGAACCGCGAGATAATAACCAAAGGTTCGCACCTCGACACAATCATTCCGTTTGAACCGCGCGACTTCCTTATATCGTCCACCGACCATGAAAAAATGACCACCCCCGACCTCGCTGCCTACATCGACGGACAGCGACGCCGAGGCGTGGGAAATATCGCGAGTTTTGAAGTGGAATACCATCGCCGCTACGCCATGACGGCAGCCGCCTTCATCCTCACGGTGATAGGCATGTCTCTTTCGAGCCGCAAGGTAAAGGGCGGTATGGGCGTGAACATAGGTATCGGTCTCGTGCTCAGCTTCAGCTACATCCTGTTCATGACCATTACGCAGACCTTCGCTCTCTCGGGCATGACATCCCCGCTCGTGGCCATGTGGATTCCAAACGTTATCTACTCCATAGTGGCCCTCATCCTCTACCTCCGCGCCCGCCGCTAAAAAGCAGTAAAAACAATTCGTATATGGGCATATGCAGCTCTTATGCGCGCCGCGCCGCCGGCCCGCTTTTCATTTATTTCTCCTTACTGAACCTTACTTCGAGCCTGGTTCTGCTACACTATTACCCCAATTTCAGAATAGGATTTCTCATTTTCAGCATCGCCCTGATTATAGGCTTCCTATCGTCGGCTTTTTGCGAATTGTTCAGAAAATGGTCTGCCGTAAGAAATTCATTGGTGGTATTTTTTGCTGTGGTTTTCAACCTTTTGCTCGTAGCCGACTATTTCATGCTGCTGAATTTTCACGGAAATTTCAATCAGGATGCAGTGGACATCATCATGGACACAAATCCCGGAGAATCGGCGGAATTTCTGAACACATACCTTAACTGGTGGAAAGCTACCCTGTGGATAGCCGGAGTAGTTGCGTTCAACGTTGCATCGTGGAAAGCAGCCAAGTGCACGTATAAATATATTTCCGGGAATAAGATCGTTACGGCTGTAGCCTGCGTCATTTTAGGGGCAGCGGGATGCTATATCGGCAAGTGCGCGTGGAACTATCTGAGATATGCCGACGGCATGAGCATCACGCAATGCAACTCGCTTGTGCGCGCCGCCTATGCCTGGCACATAGCAATGCAGAATTTACAAATATATGAAAACATCGTGCGGAACAACACGGACATCGCGGCCCGGGCTGCCGAGGATGCCCCGCGCAACGTGGTCGTGGTGATTGGCGAAAGCCACAGCGTATTTCACTCACAACTATACGGGTACAAAAAGAACACGGAACCCCTTATGAGTGAGCTTCGCGATAAAGGTTCTCTCACCGTGATGAAAGATGCAATCACCCCGTGGGACAGGACAACAAAGGCTTTGGCCTCTATCTTTTCTACATCAGGCGCCATTCGGGGATTGACCGCGTCGCCTGTGTTCCCTCAGCTCTTCCGGAAAGCCGGCTACCGCACCGTAATGCTCGACAATCAATGCGTGGCAGGCGGTGGCACTTCTGTTAATGGAGACCGAGGACTATCGGAAGCGATGTTTAATGAGCGGAACACCCGGCTATACCCCTACGATGAAGACATGCTTCAGTTGCTTGACTCTGTACGTAGCCAAGATCCCACCCTCTATGTGATACATCTTATGGGGCAACACTATACCTACAGCGAACGCTATCCACGCGATGCATCAAACAGCGTGTTTTCATCAACGGACTATCCCGATTCCATATCTGAGGAAATCAGGAGCCGGAGAGCTCACTACGACAACGCCACGCTTCATACCGACAGGAATCTTAGAAGCATAATCAATCACTTCCGCGACAAGGATTGTGCCGTAATCTATTTTTCCGACCATGGCGAGGAATTGGGTGAAGACGGTTTCGGCCATGGCTATGCGGCGTCATCATCCATGATCGACCGCCAGATAAGAGTGCCTATGTGGATATGGTTGTCGGACAGTTTTCGCGAAAAACGGCCCGAAATGGCGAGCAGGGTTGCCCGCGCTTCCACACTCAGAATCACCACCGACGACGTAAGCCAGGCAATACTGAGCCTGGGAGGTATAGAAACACCGTTTTACGATCCTAAACGTTCCTTCCTGTCGGGCGATTATGATTCCACCCGAACGCGCATAGCCATTCAATCCATCGATTTCGACCGGGCATCAAAAGCTGCTTTTGAATGAAACAAAAAATCACCCGCCGCGTGCAAGGACCGTGGCGGGTGATTTTATGAGTGTGGTCAGCTGTTACTTCACGTAGACTTTATCCACGTGGTTGCCGCGGCGGCGGATGTAGATGCCGGCAGCCGGCGTGCCTTTCACGCGCATGCCCTGGAGATTGAAGTACTCAACGGTACCATAGGCGGCATCAGCCTCAATGTCGGTCAGGCCGCCGTTGGTGCTGAGGGTATAACCGGAGAAGAGGGCGTAGGTCTGGTCGTCGGCTATATCGGCATCAACCATCAATATCACCCAACCTTTATCCTGAAGCTCGTCGGGCAAGGTAAAGGTGGCGGAGGTCCAGCCTGCATTGTCGAAAGGCAGTTCGGCAATGAGCACGGGCTCGTCCATGCCATAGGCCTGACCGAGCAGACGCATCTTGGCGGCGGCCACGCCTCCCCAGTAGTTGAAGGTGATTGTGGCATCGGTGATACCGGCCGTGGTGAATTTGGGCATAGCCACCATAGCCTTCACATCGGTCTGGCCGTTGATCGTGTAGCCCATCATTGCCAGATTGCCGTCTACTGCAAAGATAGGCGAGAGGAGGGACGCAGGATTGCCGGGCATCCAGTATGTGCCGTCGTATTCGTCGGACGGGCGCATGATAATGGTATTGTTCTCTGTGATTTGGTTATCCAGGTTATTCTCCCACGGGAGCGTCACGGGATCGCCTATCGAGAATCCTGTGCCCACGATATGGTAGCTGATTCCGGCGGCATTATGGGCCATCACGCCGAGAGTGGTATAGAACAGTTCCGTGCCTGCGGGCATCGAAAGAGTGTACTCGGTTTCGTCCCAGCCCACTTCGTCGAGGAAAATCCATGCGCTGTCGTAGTAGTACACCTCGTAGTAGAACGAGTCGCCAATGGCACCTTCTTCCTCGCCTTCGGTGGGAGGAGTCCATGAGAGGGTGACGGTGAGATTGTCTTCGCTCATCTCGGCTTTGAAGTTGTTCACGAGATAAGGACGAACCACGCCCGTGTAGAGCATCACAGTCTCGGCTTTGCCCGTGCGACCGTCCACGCTGCACGTCACGTTAATATTATTATAGTTCTGCGCCGTTTCGATTTCCACAGTTTGCAACGAGCCGGGAGCACCGGTGACGAGAGTGGATGCAACGGGAGTGTTCGAGCCCGGTTTGCCGGGCACCGTGGCTTCGGATGCTACCTCGGCGGTGATTTCTGTAGAGGCGTCAAGCAAGCGACCGTCGGCGGTGGTGAGGGGCATCTTGAACGACACCGTGGCGGTGAGGGCACCGTCGGCTCCCGCGGTGGCCTGCAAGTCTGTCACGCCCGTGGGAACGTCGGCATCGCGGTTGCTCAGCGTGATGTCGATGTCCGACACGTGGAAGGAAACGGTGCGGGTGACGGCGTGGATGCCGATATAGTAAACGCCGGCTTCAGGCACTGCAAAGAACTCCTCAAGAATATCGCCGAGCATGTGCAGGCAGTGCGATTCGGGAATAATCACGCGCGTCATGGCCTCGGCCGTAGGAGCCGTGCCGATGCACACCTCATAGGTGCCGTCGGTATCGCTGTCGTGCACAAGGCCTATTTCCATTTCAAAGCGGTAGGCCTTGGCAGTGTTGTCGAAATTAATCGGGGGCAAGATCAGCCAGTCGTCGCCGTTGTAGCCCGAAGCAAACGCGGGGAATCCCATCTCGTCGGCGGTGATGAAGCGCCAGGTGTCGTCGGTGCCGTTTTCATATTTGTGGCCATCCACGTTGATGGTGGTCATAAGTTCAAAATCCTTGGGCTCGGGACGGAAGTGGATGGGGCATGTGAGAGGCTCGCCGTAGGTGATGAAGTTCGACAGCGCAGGCTCGGAGTCCTTGGAGTCGTATGCGGCGGTGATTTCGGCGGTATAGCTGTTGAAGGGGCGCCCCTGGGGCAGAGTGTATTCAAATGAAGTAGCAGAAGTTGTGCCCAGCACCTCGCCGTTGAGTTTCACGGTATAGGTTATGGCATCGTAGTCCACATAACCGCCGTGCACCGAGGTCTCGGGAGCGTCCCAGGTCACTTTATTTTCAGTGAGAACGACATTGGCGGGAGCTGCCGGAGTGTCGGAACCGATCCAGCGGTGGATGATTGAGGGCGCGCTCCTGAGATTGTCCTTGGATGCCACGAGCGAGAAGGTGCGGTTGCCGTTGGCGATATCGGCCAGCTCCACGGTCACCGATGACCCTGCGGCTGCGGTGCCGGCGGAATATTCCACTCCGTCCACATACATCGTCCAGCCAAGCGTACCCACCAGATTCGAGCCGCCTTGGGTTTTTCCGGGCATCGTGTAGGTTATGGAGCCGTTCAGCGAAGCTCCCGTGAAGTCGAAGCTGTTCATTTCCGGAACAGCCGGGGCTGCTGCATCGGCGTTTGTCTCTGTTGTGAGCAGGAAGGCATAGATTTCAGCGCCCGCGCTTTTGCTCATGATCTCGGCCTTTTTATCGGCTATGTCGATCTTCACGAATGCAGTGGTGACATCACTGAAAAACGCATTCCACAGGATTGCGTTGAGCGACGGCACGTACACCATGCCAGATACCACTCCTGCATACAGGCCTGTGATCTGCGACGCCACGTTGAACAGCACGGTCTGGCTGCCTTCGGAATCCACCTGCACGAGCTTGCCGCCGGTGGTGATACCGTAGAGGAGGTCGTCCTGCTCGTTGTAGCACAGCGACACGCACACGTCGTCGTAGTCCACGGTCTTGATCGAGGTGATATTGGCAAAACCGTCGCCATCGGCCACCGTGAAAGAGAAGTTCTCGCCGTTGGCATCGTAGCCGTAGCCGTACACTTTATCGTCCATAGTACGGAAAGCCGACGACAGCAATACGGGCAGCATACCCTGGTTGTCGTCGCTCAGGTCGATGTACTCGTTTCTGAGGATATCGCCGTTTGTAATATCGTACTCCGTATAGGCGTAGCCCATGAACTGTGTTTCAAACTTGAAACCATCGAGAGCGCACACGCGCCCGTCGCGGTACCAGCCTGTATATATCGTCCACGAAAGCGATGTGAGATAATCCTGCCATAGGAAAGTGCCGGAATCAGTCTTGCCCGGGTCGATGCTGTAGAAGCCGTTCTTCTTGCCGGCGAGATTGGTGTTGTTGAGATAACCGAAAATCGTGGATTCTCCGGCGGCAGCTGCAGCGGTGGCATAACGCACGGGAGCGGCCGACTCGCTTTTGAGTTGAGCTGTCTTGAGCTGCGGAATTCCCTGATTCAACACAGGGAGACGTCCCGGCTGCATGGCCTTTTGATGGAAAAGGCCGTCTGCCTCAGGGACTTTTACGCCGGCAGAGGCAGATAACGCAAGAGCCGCCGCCAGCACAATGGACAATTGTTTTTTCATCAGAATATTCAGTTTTACACCTTTGGTGACAAATATTTCAAAAATCCCACAAAGATAGCACATTTTTTAGGAATAATCACTAATTTTGCAACACATAATTACCGGCTCGCCATCAAGTAAATAATTATTATACATATATATCTTTTATGAAAGTTTTCCGAATTTTAGTCGCATCGGCTGCGATATTGGCAATGAACAGTGCCGCGGCTCTTACGCCCGGATCGCCATCGGTAAGCATGAGTTTTGAAATAGACGGCAACGTGGGCAAAGTGGTGGGCACAGTCACCGCGCCCGTTCGCGACAGTGATTGGCAAAGCCTTCCCGACGACACCCGAATGACCGTAACGGTAAGCCGCTCGTGCTACAGCCTCTCCGAGAGCGATATTCTCGTGGCTACATTCGACAATCTTGCGCCCGGCGAGGAAGCGCAGTTCACCGACGATGCCACGCCCGCATGGCAATACGGCTACGAGTACACCTACACTCCCGTGGCCTATATAGGCAGCGAGCGTAACTCCTGGTCGTACGGTGGCAGCTTGAAGCCCGGTCTTTCGTTCGCATTTGCGTATCAGGCGTTTAAGGTCACGCCCGCAGTAGACGGCAAATCGGTGGAGCTGTCGGTGGTGGTTCCCTCTACCCTGAGCAACATGGAGCCTCTGCCCGTGCCCGTAACGGCAATTGAGTTCTATCGCGGCTACGATGCCGCGGAACTCGTAGGCAAGATAGAGAACCCGGAATTGGGTTCGACCGTGAGCCTGACCGACAACGATCCGCACGAAAACACGACCACAATATATCTGGCGCGCGCGGTCACCGACTTCGGATTCGCCGAGACCACCGAGCGATGCTATGTGGGTTTCGACGTGCCCTATGCTCCCTACCCTGTCAATGCCGAATACTGCCCGGAAGGAATCAGAGTGTACTGGGCAGCTCCGGACCGTGGTGCCAACTGGGGCGCGATAGACCCGGCAAAGACCGTCTACAACGTGTTCCGCTGCTGGGGCTACGGCGAAAACAACCGCGAACTGATTGCCGAAAACATTCCGGAGACCGAATATGTGGACAACGGCGCCGGAATGACCGCCCCGCTGGCCGTGCGCTACGAAGTGCAGGCTGCCAACAATGTAGGTCCCGGCGAGTCCAACTACAGCTCCTATGATTATTCCCTGATCATAGGTCCGGCATACACATTGCCATTCGTCGAGACCTTCGACGGCGGCAGTGATAAAATGTGGAGCCACACCTACTCGTCGTACTACGCAAGAATGTACGTTGCGGAAGAGGCCGACTACGGCGACGGCACCACCGTGGAACCCCACACCGGCGACGGACTGATATACGTCAACTATTCGGAGTACAGTTCGCCCTCCGGCACCACAAACTCAATGACTTCCTACAAGATTGATTTGTCGGACGCCGCTATGCCGGCCCTGAGCTACTGGTACTACGCGATCCCCGACAACGATGTGTATATAGATGTGCAGCTCTCGACCGACGGCACAGAATTCACCTCGGTGTCCAAGACCCTGATAGCCCTCGGAGCCGATGAAGCCACGTGGAAGAAAGTGCTGCTTCCCCTGCCCGACTATGCTGGCAAGAGCAGCGTGTTCGTGCGCTTTGTCACCGGCTTCAGCGACCACGCCTCCTCGGCCATTATCGACGATATCGTGCTCGCCGATTATCATAGCGTTGGAGCCGTTGAAACCGAGAGCGATCCCGACAAGCGCACCATCACTCTTAGCTGGGAGGACCCTGGCACGGAATATACACCGTGCATAGGTTATAAAGGTTATGTGGACGGCGAGAGCGTGGGCAGCGTGAGCATGCCCTGGGTGTTTGAAGCCGCTGAATACGGCAAGACCTACACCTTCAGCGTTGAAGCCCTCTACGATGGAGTGGAAGTGGCACCGAGCACGCCGGTATCGGCCGTTGTCGAGGCTCCCGAAATCTCTGAATTTACAGTCGACGACTATACGTTCGTTGTGGACAAGAGCAGCAAGGCTCCGGCTGTGTGGGTGAAGTGCTACACCGGCAGCCGCAGCATCATCACACTACCCGGAGGAGTAAACTACATGGATGTGTCATATGAAGTCACCGCAGTACTCGATGGCGCGTTCCTCGAAAATGCATCCGTAGTATCTGTGGTTATCCCCGAAACCTACACCACTATCGGCGAAGAAGCATTTGCGGGCTGCCCGAAGCTGATGGGTGTGACCATCGGTGCCGGAGTGACGGAAATCAAGGCCCGCGCATTTGCCGACTGCCCGGCTCTGAGTCAGGTACTGTTCATGTCGGCTGTGCCGCCTGTTGTTGCCGAAGATGCATTTGAAGGCATTGCCGAAGGCTGCAAGGGCACGGCACCCGAAGGTACAGCCGAGGTTTACGCGGCCGTTCCAGGTCTGAGCCCGATCGACTTCGGCGTGGGCGGTATCACCGATGTTGAAATCGAAACGGCAGCCAATGTAGAGTACTTCGACCTGAACGGCCGACATCTCGATGCTCCTGTGCGCGGCGGCTGCACCATAGTGCGCCTCACTGCCCGCGACGGCTCGGTGCGCACCGGCAAAATCGCCCTGAAGTAAAACAGTAATCCAATATGGCAGCCGCCGGCTTCATGGGAAGCCGGCGGCTGTTTTTTTTGTGTGTGAATAGCAGAATACGAGACACTAAAGCAGGGGGGGGGCACGCCGGCATAGCAGGCATGCTCCCTGATTTATTACGATACGGACAGAGTGCCCCCGCGCCCCGGTAGCTCGGGCGGCACGTCTGTTTCTTTTCGTTTGGATTGTGGATGCGGGGCGTTTTCAGTAGTCGCGAGGAAGCGCTATTGTCGAAACTTGCGGAAGCGGCCCCATGGTTCAGGTGGGATCTCGGGAATGGAAGTTCAAGAGGTGAAACATATTGATATAGATGTGCAGATTAAAGGGTGAATAATTTGGGTTGATTATCTCGGTGGTGTAAAACGCCGGCCGGCTGACGCCCTGAGCTCATGGGGAGTCGTTTTAGACCCCGTTCTCCAATATGTGTTAAGGCTGAGGTCGCATATCGCCGAGTGATTTTTTCTTGTGATGATGGAGCGTAGCGATGCTACGTGACTGAAGAACAAGGCAGAAAGCGCCGTAGAGATGCGAGGCGAAGATATTCCAATCACAGACTCAATTCCGATTATCTGAACCGGCTGTGGAGTAGAATCCTCCTTGCCTCGGCCAATCGTCATGCATCTGTGTCCGCTTGTTTCGGTCACAATGCAACCGCATTGCTCCCTCACTGCGCAAACACATCTGAATAACGCTTGACCGCCTCAGCCTTAACAAATATTGTAGAACGGGGTCTTATTACACTGCAAAGTTACGACACAATTATACCACAATAACCTATAATCGCGCACTGCGTGACGCGATTCACGTAAAAATATCTGCATCATGCTGAAAAACAGCGAGATGCAAATGCGCGATTCAAGGTGCGATTTTTCAAAAAAAATCAGAGGCGGCTGCGAGATGCTCGCAGCCGCCCGCTTACGGGGGGGATATCGCTATGTATTAGTATGTCATGCGGGGTTCAAGTTCCTTGGCCTGAGCCACCATCTTCTCGATTTCGGAGACAGCGGGAACGCGGTTGCAAAGGTTGCGTGCTTCGTTGGTCTCGACGAGCTTGGCGTGCAGGTTTGCGGGAACACGGTGGCGCAGCTCCTTTACGGTGTCTACACCGGCAGCCTCGAGCAGTTCGGCAAACTGTCCGGCGATGCCTTTGATACGGAAGAGATCGGCGTGGTTGGCCCATTTGAGGATGAGCTTTTCGGAAATACCGGTTTCTTCGGCGAGTTTTTCACGGCCTTTCTTGTTGTCGGCCTTGTCGAGGAGGTCGTCGGTAGTCTTCACGCCGGCAACTTCGAGCTTTTCAGCGTAGACGGGGCCAATGCCCTCGATGTCGATGATTTTGTATGCCATAAACAATTGATTTAAGTATTTGCCCTTGAGGGCAGTTCAACATATTAGTATAACGTTTGTGACTTTATTATTGTTCGGCGCTTTCAGCCTCGGCCTCAAGCACGTCGGCGTTTTTTTTCACGTTGGGAGCTTCCAAGCCGTAGTGGTGACGGGAGTTGAGCACCTTGAGCCACACTCCGAACACTATGGCGAGCACACCGAACGACGCGAATATGAGCATGGGCACACGGTAGCCGCCGGTGGCGTCGAGAGTCTCACCGATGAGCAGGGGCACAAGGCAGAGACCGATATTCTGAATCCAGAAAATCAGGCAGTAGGCCGAGCCCAGAATATTGCTGTCGATAATCTTTGGCACCGAGGGCCACAGAGCCGCAGGCACGAGAGAGAACGACACTCCGAGCACGAGAATAAGCGTAACGGCCAGCCACACCTTGGGGAATACCGGCAGAAGCAGAGCGAAGCCCAGATGGCAGCACGTCATGATAACGGCACCCACGATGAGCATCGTGGCACCTTTGCCGCGATAGTCGAGGAACGCACCCAGGAAGGGAGTGAGCACCATGGCCAGAATGGGGAATACGCTGAAAAGGCGGGCAGCGGTCTCGGCGCTCACGTCGAGGGTCTCCTGCACATAGTTGGGCGCATAGCGCTGGAAGGGGAAGATACCGCTATAGTAGAGCACACACAGGAGTGCAACGAGCCAGAACATCTTGCTTGAGAATATCTTGCCCAGATCGGAAATGTGGAATTCCTCGTCGGAGGCACTGTCGTCGCCTTTCTTGCCGGCTGCCACAAGCTCCTTGTCGAGACGGGTGTCCATGAACACAAACACCGTGTAGCTGATAAGGCCGATGAGCAGCAGTGCGGTGCAGAACGCCACGGGAGCCACAATGGACTGGTCGAACATACCGGAAATCATGGGCGAAATCCACATCACTGCAAACACACCCAGACGGGCGATAGACATTTCCACGCCCATGGCCAGCGCCATTTCCTTTCCTTCAAACCACTTGGCGATGGCCTTCGACACCGTGGTGCCGGCCATTTCGCAGCCACAGCCGAATATCATGAAACCCAGCGACGCCATCTTGGCACTGCCGGGGAAAGACACCCACCAGCTGTCGAGCCACTCACAGAGGGCGGTGCCCTCGAACCATGCGCTCACGCCTATGAGCTTGATCACGGCACCAATCACCATGAGGGATGCCGACAGCAGACCGGTGAAGCGTATGCCCATCTTGTCCAGAATGATACCGGCGAAGATGAGGAAGAAGAAGAACACATTGAGGAAATACTCCGAGGCGGCATAGGTGCCGAATGTGGCACTGTCCCAGTGCAGTTTTTCATCCAGAAGGGATTTCAGGGGCGACATCACATCGACAAACATATAGGCGAAGAACATCATCGATGCAATCAGCACCAATGCCGTCCAGCGGGCCCAGGCTTTGTCGTTGAGCAGTTGTTGGGTTTTCTCTTTCATAATTGCAATAATGGATAAATCAACGCAAAATTAATAAAAAATTGTTAACTTTGCGCGAAATTGTAGTACAAATATTCTTTTAAATGTCGGAACAGCGACCTTATACCTTCGACCGCGTGGTGCGCCTGGTGATTTCGGGCATAGTATTTATGTGCGCGTTGTGGCTCGTGAATGTGCTGCGCGATGTTCTGCTGCCATTCCTCGTGGCTTGGCTCATAGCATATATGCTGGAGCCCTTCGTGCAATACAACCGCCGGCTTCTGGGCCTGAAAAAGAGGATTATCCCGATATTTCTCACACTATTTGAAGTGGTGCTTCTGCTCACGGCCCTGTGTGTGATCCTGTTGCCCGACATCATGGACGAGGCCCGGCAGATGGCGGTGCTCTTCAATCACTACGCCTCCGACTCGGCCTCCATTCCCTTCATTCCGGCGGGAGTGCACGATTTCATTCGCCGCGAGATAGACTTCAAGCTCATAGCCTCGCAACTCACCCGCCAGGACTGGCACGAGCTCCTCGGTCATGCCACCGACGTGCTGGCCGGAGGCTTCGAGCTGGTGCTCGCCGTGTTCAACTGGTTCTTTGTGGTGCTCTACGTGGTGTTCATCATGCTCGACTATGAGCGGCTGCTGCGCGGCATGCGCCGCATGGTGCCTCCGAAGTACCGCGATGTGGTGTTCTCCATAGGCAACGATATCAAGGATAGCATGAACCACTATTTCCGCGGCCAGGCGCTCGTGGCTCTGTGCGTGGGTATCCTTTTCAGCATAGGTTTCGCCATAGTGGGGCTGCCCATGGCCATAGTCCTGGGCATGTTCATAGGCCTCCTCAATATGGTGCCGTATCTTCAGCTCATTTCCATAGTGCCCGTCACGCTGCTGTGCGTGGTGTGCTCGCTCGATTCCAAAATCGAGTTCTGGAATATTTTCGGTGCCTGCATGGCGGTGTATATCGTGGTACAGTGCATTCAGGATCTGGTGCTCACGCCCCGCATCATGGGGCATGCGATGGGCCTGAATCCGGCCATTATCCTGCTATCGATATCGGTGTGGGGCACCCTGCTGGGCTTTGTGGGTCTGATCGTGGCCCTGCCGCTCACCACCCTGCTCCTTGCATATTATGCACGCTACATCAGCACCCGCGAGGACGGCGAGACACCCGAAGAACACAAGGAAGACCTGAAAATATTGAAAAGCATAATCAAGAAATAAAATGGCACAGCAGAAAAGAGCACAATTCGCCACCCGGCTGGGAGTCGTGGCCGTGACCGTGGGCTCGGCGGTGGGTCTGGGCAATATATGGCGCTTCCCCTATGAGGCAGGCGCACATGGCGGAGCGGCATTCATCCTGCTCAATCTGCTTTTTGCGTTCGTCATAGGCGTGCCCGTGATGTGCGCCGAGTTCATTATCGGTCGCCACACGGGTGCGGATGTGCGTTCGGCTTTCCGCAAGCTGTCGCGCGGCAAGCTATGGGGATGCGTGGGATATATCGGTATAGGTGCGTCTATACTGATACTGAGCTTCTACAGTGTGGTGGCAGGCTGGACCATGGAATATATCTATCGCTCGATAGCCGGTTTCGGAGCCGCGCACACGGCAGAGGCGCTGCATATGCAGTTCGACGCATTCGCCACGAGCAACGTGCGCCCCGTGATGTGGACGCTCATTTTCCTTGCATGCAATTACTTCGTGCTTGCCCGAGGTGTTGAAAAGGGCATCGAACGAGTGAGCAACGTGCTCATGCCCATGCTCTTTGCCATTCTCGTGGTCTTCTGCATCCATTCTTTGTTTCTGCCCGGCGCGCGCGAAGGACTGCTGTTCCTGTTCAAGCCGGACTTCTCGCAGATCACCCCGCGTGTGGTACTCAGCGCTATGGGTCAGGCTTTCTTCTCGCTCAGCCTGGGCCTGGGATGCCTTATCACCTATTCCAGCTACTTCTCGCGCGAGACACCGCTGATGAAGACGGCTATGCTCACGGCATCCCTTGACAGCCTCGTGGCCATTCTCGCGGGAGTGATTATTTTCCCGGCAGTTTTCACTTATGGCCAGGCTCCTGCCGCGGGTCCAAAACTGGTGTTTGAGGTTCTGCCTGCCATATTCTCGGATATGCCCTTCGGACAAATGTGGAGCCTGCTGTTTTTCCTGCTGCTGTTCATAGCGTCGCTCACCAGCACCGTGTCGATGAGCGAGATATCCATCGCCTGGTTCTGCGACGACCTGGGAATGAAACGCCGCACCGCCACCGCACTCAATATCGGGCTTGCGATGGTGCTGGGCACGCTTTGTGCCCTATCCTTCGGCAGCCTGAACGATATGCGCGTGTTCGGGCTCACTCTCTTCGACCTCTTTGACTACGTGTCGTCGAACCTGCTTCTGCCCGTAGGCGGCATGCTCATCTCAATCTTTGCCGGCTGGTTTCTGGACCGCAAGGTGGTGCGCGGCGAGCTCGCTCCGTCGTCGGCCGGCGGACGCGCCCTGATGCGCACCATCGTATTCTGTATGCGCTACGTGGCCCCGGTGTGCATCCTGGCCGTATTCCTCGCCGGCCTGGGTGTGTTTTAAGCCGTGGCTGTTTTTCCGAACACCTGATCGCCTCCGGCCCTACAGGAGCCCCATGACCAAGTTCCTAATGCTATTGCAGGAAACGTTTTATAATTCTTTATTTAATGATTTGTTTTTTACCATCGACAAGATAGATTCCTTTGGGCAGCTGAGACAGGCTGCGGCCGTTCAGCTCCACGCGTGCCCCCTGAAGAGTATAGACAGTGGCGGCAGTATGGCCGTCCGGCATTGCCTCAGACAATCCCGAATTTCCGGAAACGGACAGAGTGGCCTCTATAGTGCCGCCGGAAAGGAACCCGCGGATTTCAGATGCCGTAGCACCCTCAATTTTACCGAGTGGTGTATACGACCACGAATTGGAGCCATAGAATATCACGATATTGTTGCCCTGATAGAGCATCACATCCCCTGCTGTGGTTGTGATTTGGCGATTCTCGGCCGGTAGACTCCACGGGAGGGAGCCCACCTTTTCAAAGCCGCCGTAATCGCTCATCGACACCGCCACGGGCGAGGATTCCAGACGTGTTTTAAGCTCCCGCGCAGCCTTGGTATCGGCAAGGGTGATCTTCTTTGAACTGCCGTTGACAGTCAATGTAATTTCGGATTGGGCTTTAGCCATGACGCATGAAGTAATTATCGTAAACAACAGTAGAGCCAGTCTCATCTGTATCGCTTGAACATTAGTTTTTTTACGTTTCATATTAATAACACGCTTATTCTGCATGAGTTTGGCGGCAGCATGTCACATTACAGCCCATTATCATCGTATTCCCAACCAATTCTCGGGATGGGCCGTTTGATATTGCAAATATAGCTTTATCAAAGATCCTGAATGTAGCAATTCACACTTAATCCTAACCAATAAATCAGATATCATAGCTTGAATACAAAACCTGCACCCGGAATGCTCCGGATGCAGGCTTTGGGTGTTTACGGAAAGTACAAATCAGTCCACGAGGCCGCGGTTGCGCAGCAGGGCGTCCACCTTGGGCTCCTGGCCGCGGAAGCGCACGTAGAGGTCCATTGGCTTGGCGCTGCCTCCCATTTCGAGGACGTTGGTCTTGAAGCTCTTGGCGGTTTCGGGATCAAATATGCCTTTTTCCTTGAAGAGTTCGAAGCCGTCGGCGTCGAGCACTTCGGCCCAGAGGTAGGTGTAGTAGCCGCTGGCATAGCCATCGCTGCCGAAGATGTGCTTGAAGTAGGGCGAACGGTAGCGGAAGGTGAGCTCGGCGGGCATGCCCAGTTCGTCGGCAACTTTGCTCTCGAATGCGAGCACGTCGATGTCGCTTTCGGGATTGAGCTTGCCGTACTGGAGGTCGAGCAGTGCAGCGCCGGCAAGTTCTGCGGTGGCGAAGCCCTGGTTGTGGGTGGAGGCAGCCTGGAGCTTGGCTATGAGTTCGTCGGGAATCACTTCACCGGTCTTGTAGTGGTGGGCATAGCTGCGCAGCAGTTCGGGTTCCATAGCCCAGTGCTCGTGAATCTGCGAGGGCAGCTCCACGAAGTCGCGGTCCACATTCGTACCTGCCTGCATCTTGTAGCGTGCGCGGCTGAGCATGCCGTGGAGACCGTGGCCGAATTCGTGGAACATAGTCTCCACTTCGTCGAGAGTGAGGAGCGAGGGCATGTCGGCCGTGGGACGGCTGAAGTTGCCCACATTATATATAACGGGGCGCGACGAGGTGCCGTCGGGCTCGGTCCACGATCCCTTGAACTCACTCATCCATGCGCCCTGGCGCTTGCTGGGACGGGTGAAATAGTCGGTCATGAACACGGCCACGTGCTCGCCGGTGGCTGCATCGGTCACGTCGTAGACCTTAACTTCGTCGTAGTAGAGGGGTGCGTCCTTCATCTCGGTGAACTTCACGCCATAAAGACGCTCGGCCATACCGAAGATACCGTTGCGCACGCTGTCGACAGGGAAATAGGCGCTCACTTCCGACTCGTCGAAATCGTACTTCTTCTGACGCACCTTCTCGGCATAGTAATAGTAGTCGTAAGGGGCAATCTTGAAGTCGCCGCCTTCCTCGTCAACTATAGCCTGCATCTCGGCCACTTCCTGCTTGACCTTGGCCACGGCGGGAGTCCAGATCTGGTGGAGCAGGTTTTCGGCGGCTTCCACGCTGCCGCTCATCACATTGTCGGTCATATACGCGCCGAAGTTTTCGAAGCCCAGCAGCTGAGCTTTCTTGGCACGGGCCTTGAGGATGCTGTTGATCACCGGCAGATTGCTGTTATCGCCTTCTATGGCCTGCGAGGTGTAGCCCTCGTAGATGCGGCGGCGCAGGTCGCGATTCTTGGCGAACTGAAGCACGGGGAGGCGGCTGGGAGCGTGGAGAGTGAACACCCACTTGCCGTTCAGGCCTTTCTCCTGAGCGGCCTCCGCGGCCTGTGCGCGGGTGGAGGCGGGAATGCCTTCGAGCTCGGTGGAGTCTTCGACCACGACGTAGAAATCGTTATTGGCCTTGAGCAGATTCTTGTTGAATGTGTTGTAGAGCTTGGTGAGCTCGGCATTGAGAGCCTTCAGCTGCTCCTTTTTCTCTGCATCGAGCAGGGCTCCGTTGCGGGTGAAGTCCTTATACATATTCTCCACGGCCAGGTGCTGGTCGGGAGCAAGACCAAGACTGTCGCGGCGGTCGTAGAGATATTTCACGCGCTCGAAGAGGCCGTCGTTCATCATCATCTCATCGGCGTGAGCCTGATACAGGCTCTCGAATTGGTCGCCCATCTCCTGCATTTCTTCCGACGAATTGCTCTCGGAAAGAGCGAAGTACACGGCGGCCACCTTGTCGAGGGTACGGCCCGAGCGGTCGAGTGCCAGAATGGTGTTGTCGAAGGTGGGAGTCTCCTCGTTGGCCACTATGGCGTTGATTTCGGCGTTGTGCTCCTCTATGCCGGCCTGCAGCGCGGGCAGATAGTGTTCAAGCTTGATTTTCTCGAAGGGAGGAATTTCAAACGGAGTGTCGTACTCCGCAAGGAACGGATTCTCTTGCATCTTGTCATTTTTGCAGCCTGATGCGCCTGCCATGAGCGCGAGCGCCACCAGGGCTGTCGTGATAGTTTTTTTCATTGATTTATGATTGGGTTATGATTCAGTACCATCGTCGTCCCACACAAAGGTGGCTATCAGCGGATAGTGGTCGCTCCACCGTCCGCTGCCGCGGCGTATGCTTGCGGGCTTGAGGCGTCCGCGCCACAGTATATGGTCGATACGGAAGTAGAGGCGGTTTTCGTTGTAGGTCCAGGTGGGCCCGAAACCCACTTCGGGCCACACTTCCTGCAGCCCGAGGTCGGCCAACTGACGCAACGTGTAGCAGCCTGGCGCATCATTGAAATCACCGGTCACTATCACGTTCTCGCCGCCATAGTAGTCGATATACCGGCAGAGCATCTGAGCCTGCCCTGCACGGCGCACAGCCGCCGTCTTGATTTTGCCTACGAGCGTGTGGCCCAGCTCGTTGATATCTTCCTCGTGGCGCAGATGCGTGAGCTCGTTATATGCTTCCTTATCACTGCGGGTGAGTTTGAAGCTCTGGAGATGGACGTTGAACAGCGCGAGCCTGTGGCCCTCCACATTGAGCACATATCCGCCCATATCGCAACGGCTGCCCTTTACGCCCGAGTTGGAATCCAGATGCAGATTCTCTATGGGATATTTCGACATCACCGCCACAGCCGTGCCACTCAATATTATATATGGATAGCGCGCGTGAAGGCTGTCGAGCTGCGCCTGCGTGATATGCAGCCC
The DNA here is from genome assembly GCA_947176585.1 of uncultured Porphyromonadaceae bacterium. Taxonomy (GTDB): domain Bacteria; phylum Bacteroidota; class Bacteroidia; order Bacteroidales; family Muribaculaceae; genus CAG-873. The sequence continues at coordinate 20,516 of CAMWRI010000004.1, read as the reverse complement.
CTCGTTGATATGGAGCACACTGAGCTCCTGCAGGCACACCACATCGGCGTCCTGACTGAGGATGTAGCTGAGGGTGGGATTGCAGTCGCCTGAAAAGTTGCCCGTGTTATCGCGAAGCGACAGCACATTATACGTGAGGAGGGTAAACACCCGTTGCGTGGGCGTGCCGCCGGGTATGCCTGTTGCGATATTGAGAGGGCACACGCTCCACACCGTGGGCCATGAAGCCACAATGGCCGCTATGGGCACAAGCGCCGTCTTGCGCCACCACACGAAGTCGAGAACGAGCAAAAACACAAGCGCCGCCAAAGCAATGGGCACGCCCAGCACAATCACCCCCATGAGCGGACGCTCCGCCGGCGAAAATTCGCCGGCATACGATGCGAGCACGAGGGCGCCTCCCGTTAAAAGGTTCACGGCGAGCACCGCGGCATTGGCTATCTGCCGCCAGGGCGATAATCTTTTCATCGGCGCACGCGGTGTGAGAGGTTGAACAATCGCTCCTTATCGCGGCGCGACAGCGAGTCGTAGCCCGAGCGCTTCACCTTGTCGAGCAGCCTGTCGAGCTCTGCCGCTTCGTCGTCGGTCTTTCGTGGACGACATTTGCCACGCTTATGCCAGATGGCCGCTAAGGCCGCATAGGCGGCTCCACCTATATGGGCTGAATTTGCGGTCATGGGGCCTGTGAATCCGGCACAGAACAGCACGCACATCACGGCCACTATCCATTTCACTTTCACCGAGCCTATAAGCCATAGCGGCAATTCAAGATCGGGCACGGCGAATGCGGCAGCCACAGCCACGGCGAGAACCGCGGCCGAAGATCCAATGAGACTTCCGCCCCCGAAGGCCGGGAATATCATTCCGGCAAGAATAAACACGACCGCACCGGCCACACCGCCCCCCACATAGGTCCACAGCAGAGTGCGGGCACCGCGCGCCAGCATCAGCAGGCGCCCGAAGCACACGAGCCACAGCATGTTGAAAAGCAGATGAAAGAAATCTGTCTGCACAAACATATAAGTGAGAGGCGACCACGGACGCACAAGCAATCCCTGCGGAGCGGAAGGCAACGCGAGGGCCACAACCATGGAGCCGTGAAGCAGTTTTACGTCCACGATGGACGCAAGCCAAACCACGGCATTGACGGCCACGAGCACCCACAGAGCATTGCAGGCCGAGAGGCGTCCACGGATGTCACACAAACCAGTGGCCATTAAAGGTTCCTTTTTTCTTCCAATAGATTATCATGGCCAGACCCACGACCATGCCGCCGAGGTGGGCGAAATGCGCCACGTTGTCGGCCACGCCGCCCAGACCGTAGGCCAGCTCAATCACACCGTAGCCCACCACAAGCCATTTGGCCTTGACAGGAACGGGGATAAACATTATATATATGGGCTGATTGGGAAACAGCATGCCGAACGCCAGCAGGATACCGTAGATGGCACCGCTCGCTCCCACGAGAGGCGTGTTCACAAGCGAGTTGAGCACCTGCGCCGTGGGATCGGTGAATATCATGCCATGCTGCATTAGGCTCCAGCCACGGTCGATAATCTGCCCCACGGCTTCCGGTGGCAGCATCGCGGAGTATTTGTGGATAAAAATTGCTGCGATTCCTTCCTGAATCAGGCCGGCACCCACGCCGCAAGCGAGGTAGTAGAAAAGGAAACGCTGCGATCCGAGCGTCCGCTCCACGATACCGCCGAACATGAGCAGCGCAAACATATTGAAAAACAAATGCGTGAAACCGCCGTGCAGAAACATATAGGTTATTAGCTGGAACGGCATATAGCCGGGCGATGAGAAATAATACATCGCACACCAGCGCGTGAGGGCGCGGTCGATGCCCGGCACAAAAGCCATGGACACCCACACAAGCAGACAGATTCCGGCAAGATTTTTGGTAACCGGCGGAATACGCTGTATAAATCCGGAGAAAAAACTCATTATATATAATTTACGACCTGCAAAGGTACTAAAAAACGCGCTTTTTACCTTAAAAAATCCGCTTCAAACAATAAAATAAGTATTTTTGCGCTTTTTTTAACAAAAAAACACGTAATATTCAGTTTTATGATTATATTTGCACATTGAAATAAACCAAACTCTAAATTATCCTCCTATGAACAAGACAGAGCTTATCAACGCTATCGCCGAGAAGGCCAACCTGACCAAGGCTGAAGCCAAGGCCGCCCTCGACGCCACCACCGCTGCTATCGCAGAAGCACTTGCTGCCAACGACAAGGTTGCCCTCGTGGGCTTCGGCACTTTCTCCGTAAGCGAGAAGGGCGAGCGCACCGGTATCAACCCCCGCACCAAGGAGACCATCAAGATCGCTGCCCGCAAGGCTGTGAAATTCAAGGCCGGCTCCGAACTCAACGATGCCGTGAAGTAATTCCGGCTCAGATTACTGACAAAATATACGACCGAGAGTACTCGCCAAGGCGGGCTCTCGGTCGTGTGTTATCAAATAGTATGGTGCAATAACTGCCAAAAACGAAGAACTTCCGACCAATATATTTTCCGATGTGGTTAAAATATGTTAGAATCCTCATGAAAGACCGGATAATCGCGGCTTTTTTCGCAATTTTGTAATCGCAAATCACACGTCTATTTTATTATTAATGCTACGAAACTTATTTCTTGCAGTTTCTTTGGGAGCTGCCGCCACAGCAGCGGCAAATACGCCCATGACACTCGAACAATGTATTGCCGTGGCTCTGAGCGAAAGTCCCACGGTGCAGGTGGCCGATATGGAAATAACCCGCGTGGACTATTCGCGCGGCGAAACCTTATCGCAACTGCTTCCGCAGGTGAATTTCGGCGCCAACTATTCACGCATGCTTGCCAAGCAGGTGATGTACATGAATATGGACGGTTTCCCGGGAGCCGGCGGAGCTTCATCCGGCTCCGGCGAAGAAAGCGGAGAGGAAAACGCCGCGTCGCGCGCATCGTCAGGCAAGGGCGGAAACACCACCGGCATCAAGATGGGCCTCGACAACAGCTATCAGATAGGCTTCTCGGCGGCCGTGCCTCTCATTGCACCGCAGCTGTGGAAATCGCTCAAGCTAAGCGACACTCAGATCCTCCAGTCGGTGGAGCAGGCCCGGGCTTCACGCCTCGATCTGGTGAATCAGGTGAAAGACGCATATTATGCCCTGATGCTCGCCACCGACTCCCGCGACGTGGTGCAGCAGAGTTATGATATGGCGGCGCTCAACCACGATATCTACAAAAAACAATTTGAGGCCGGAGCGGCTTCGGACTACGACGTTCTGCGCACATCTGTGGCCATGAAAAATATCGAGCCGGAACTCATGCAAGCAGACATAGCCATCAAGCAGGCACGCCTGCAGCTGCTCGTGCTCATGGGCGTGGATGCCTCCTTCCCCCTCGAAATCACAGGCCGCCTCGCCGACTACGAAAACACAATGAACGAGCGCCTGCTGGCAATAGATGATGACTATTCGCAGAATACGTCGCTGGTGCAGAATCAGTTGCAGACCCGCATGCTACATGATGCGCTGGACGTGCAGCGCATGGCCTGGTTCCCCACCCTCTCTGCCAGCATCAACTACTACTGGAACTCAAACAGCAACGGCTCGCCCTTCAAGAACTTCCGCTGGAGCAATTCGTCCACCTTCGGGCTCTCGCTGTCCATGCCTATTTTCACCGGCGGAGCACGCTACAGCCGCCAGCGGCAGGCCAAAATACAGCTGCTGGAATCGGAACTGCAGCGCGACAATATCGAGCACACCGTGTCGATGCAAGTGGCTCTGGCTATCGACAATATCAAGCAGAACGCAGAGCAGATAGCATCCACGCAGGAAAGCGTGTCGCAGGCCACACGCGCCCACGATATCATGGAGCGCTCCTTCGCCATTGGCGCCGCCAGCTACCTCGACCTGCGCGACAGCGAGCTCGCGCTCACGCGCTCACGCCTCGCCCACTACCAGAGCATCTACAATTTTCTGGTGGCCGACAGCCAGCTTGAACTGCTGCGCGGAACAGCCCCCCTTGACTCGTATAAAATTCAACGCTAACGATAACAATGTACCGTCACTTCATCCATTATTGCATTCTCGCGGCTTCCATCGGGCTGCTGAGTGCCTGCAGCAAGACCGAAACCACCGATGCTGCCGATGCCAAAGAAGAACTTCCCCGCGTGGAAACAGGCATGGCAGAGACTCGCGATGTTCCGCAGCAAAAGGAATATACCGCCAATGTGGAGGCCTACAATGTGAACAACATCTCGCCCGCGCAGCCTAACCGTATCAAGACCATCGCGGTAGAAGTGGGCGACCGCGTGCGCCGCGGACAAACCCTCGTTACGCTCGACCGAGCTTCGCTTGAACAGATCAAAATCAACCTCGACCAGATAGAGCGCGAATACAACCGCGCCAGCACCCTGCTGGAGATTGGCGCAGGCACGCAACAGGCCGTGGACCAGCTCAAGGCTCAGCTCGACGCAGCACGCACGCAGTATAAGAATTTGAGCGAGAATACGGTGCTCGTTTCGCCCGTCGACGGTGTTGTGACCGCACGTAATTACGACCCGGGCGACATGACCGGAAGCCTACCCGTGCTCACGGTTGGCCAGCTCTCGCCTGTGGTTAAGATCATAATCAATGCCACCGAAGCCGACATAACAAAGATCGAGCGAGGAAAAAGCGTGAATATCACTTTCGATGCACTGCCCGACGAGACATTCACCGGCACCGTGTCGCGCGTTTATCCCTCGGTAGACCCGGCCACCCGTACGTTTGAGGCTGAAATTCAGATCAAGAATCCCGGCGAACGCCTGAAGCCCGGCATGTTTGCCCGCGTGGAGATAGACCACGGCGCCATCAACCGCGTGGTGGTGCCCGATATGGCAGTGGTGAAACAAACCGGCAGCGGCAACCGCTACGTGTATGTGCTCCGCAATGGCCACGTCAGCTACAACCGTGTGGAACTGGGCCGTCGTCTGGGCGACACCTATGAGCTCATCAGCGGTGTGGAAGCCGGCGATACCGTGGTGATTTCAGGCCAGACGCGCCTCGCCGACGGTGTGGCCGTTGAAGTTATCAACTCCAAGTAAACCCCTCTACCCCATTTCAACATGAGTTTATACGGCAGCGCGGTGAAGCGCCCCATCATGACCACCCTGTGCTTTGTGGCGGTGGTAATTCTGGGTCTCTTCTCCCTCAATACTCTTCCAATCGACCTGTATCCGGACGTCGAGACCAACACTCTGATGGTCATGACATCCTATCAGGGTGCAAGCGCCCAGGATATAGAGCAGAACGTGACACGTCCACTCGAGAACGTGCTCAACTCCGTCAACGACCTCAAGCACATCACATCCAAGAGCCGCGAGGGCATATCGGTGATCACTCTCGAATTCGAGTACGGCAAGGACATCGACGTGCTCACCAACGATGTGCGCGACAAGCTCGACCTCGTATCGTCGGCGCTTCCCGATGATGTGGAGAGCCCCACCATCTTCAAGTTCTCCTCCGACATGATTCCCATCGTGCTCCTGTCGGTGCAGGCCACCGAGAGCATGCCGGGTCTGTATAAGATTCTCGACGATGCTGTGGCCAATCCCCTTGCCCGCATCAATGGCGTGGGTTCCGTGAGTATCTCCGGCGCGCCCAAGCGTGAGATTCATATTTATACCGATCCCGCCCGCCTCGAAGCCTATGGCCTCTCCATCGAGCAGATAGCCGCAGTAGTGGGCGCAGAGAACCGCAATATTCCGGGCGGCTCGTTCGACATCGGTTCAGAAACGTATTCGCTGCGCGTGCAGGGCGAGTTCACCTCGTCGGATCAGATGGCCGACATCGTTGTGGGCTCCGTGGGAGGCCGCAACATTTACCTCAAGGACGTGGCCCGCATCGACGACTCACTGGAAGAGCGCGCGCAACAGACCTACAACGACGGCGAGAAAGGAGCCATGATTATCATCCAGAAGCAGAGCGGTGCCAACTCCGTGGAAATTTCCAACAAGGTGCTGGCCATGCTTCCCTCGATTCAGAAACGCCTCCCCACCGACGTGAAGCTGGGCATCATCGTGGATACCTCCGACAACATCCGCCACACTATCGCTACCCTTGTGGAGACGGTGCTCTACGCCCTGCTGTTCGTAGTGATCGTGGTGTTCTTCTTCCTGGGACGCTGGCGCGCCACCCTCATCATCACCATCACCATCCCTATCTCGCTCATAGCATCTTTCATATACCTGGCCGTCACAGGCAACTCGCTGAATATCGTTTCGCTATCGGCCCTGTCAATATCAATCGGTATGGTGGTGGACGATGCCATCGTGGTGCTTGAAAATGTCACCACTCACATCGAGCGCGGTTCCGACCCGAAACAGGCAGCCGTGCACGGCACCAACGAGGTGGCCATAAGCGTGGTGGCATCAACACTCACGCTTATCGCGGTGTTCTTCCCCCTCACCCTCGTGACCGGTATGACCGGTGTGCTTTTCCGCCAGCTTGGATGGATGGTCACCATCATGATGATTATCTCCACCGTGTGCGCCCTGTCGCTCACTCCCATGCTGTGCAGCCTGCTGCTGCGACGCAACCAGAGCCACGGCAAGCTCTACAACCTGCTTTTCACCCCCATCAACCGCGGCCTCGACGCATTCGACCGCGGCTATGGCAAACTGCTGGGATGGATCGTGAGCCACAAGCTCATCACAGCGATTGTGTGCGTGGCGATCTTCGCGGGTTCGCTCGGGCTGCTCAAATTCGTGGGCACCGAGTTCTTCCCCACCGCCGACGACGGCCGCCTGAGCGTGTCGCTGGAGCTTCCCATCGGTGCGCGAGTGGAAATGTCGCAGGACATCACCGCACAGCTTGTGAAAGAATGGCAGGAGAAATATCCTGAAATCAAGGTAATCAACTATACCACCGGCTCGGCCGACAGCGACAACACATTTGCTTCGCTGCGCGACAACGGCCCGCACATCGTGTCGATGAACATCCGCCTCACCGACCCCGGCGAGCGCGACCGCGGTATCACCGAAATTGCCGCATCGATGCGTGAAGACCTCAAGCATTATCCCCAGTTCAAAAAGGCTCAGGTGCAGGTGGGCGGCGGTGCCGGCATGGCAGGCCAGGCTACCATCGACTACGAGATATACGGCTACAACTTCGAGCACACCGACTCGGTGGCACGTCAGCTCAAAAGCATTCTGGAAGGTATTCCCGGCACAGCCGACGTGTACATTTCGCGCTCGGACTACCAGCCGGAGTATCAGGTTGACTTCGACCGCGAGAAACTGGCCATCTACGGCCTCAATCTCCAGACAGCCGCCACATATCTGCGTAACCGCATCAACGGCTCCACGGCTTCGCGCTTCCGCGAGGACGGTGAGGAATACGACATCAAGGTGATGTATGACCCGGCCCACCGCACGTCGATCGACGACATCGAAAATATTCTCATCTACAACTCCGCCGGCAAGGGCGTGCGCCTGAGCGATGTGGGCACGGTGGTGGAACGTTTCACACCTCCCACCATCGAGCGCAAAGACCGCGAGCGCATCGTCACCGTCAAGACCACCGTGCAGGATGTGCCCATGAGCGATGTTGTGGAGGCCTCGCAGGTGGAGATCGACAAGATGGAGATTCCCCAGGGTGTGTCGATACAGCTGAGCGGCAGCTACGAGGACCAGCAGGATTCCTTCCGCGACCTGCTCACTCTGGCGGTGCTCATCGTGATCCTCGTATATATCGTGATGGCCGCGCAATTTGAGAGCTACACCTATCCGGCCATTATCATGACCTCGCTGATGTTTGCCTTCTCAGGCGTGTTCATCATCCTGTGGCTCACGGGCCACACGCTCAATGTGATGAGTATGATCGGCGCGATCATGCTTATAGGTATCGTGGTGAAAAACGGTATCGTGCTTATCGACTACATCACCCTCAACCGCGAGCGTGGCATGAGCATACGCCGTGCCGTGATTCTAGGCGGCGAGTCGCGCCTGCGTCCCGTGGTCATGACCACTCTCACTACCATTCTGGGTATGGTGCCGATGGCAGTGGGTAGCGGTCAGGGTGCCGAGATGTGGCGTCCCATGGGCACAGCCGTGATAGGCGGTCTCACATTCTCTACCATCCTCACTCTGCTATTTGTGCCGATGCTTTATTGCGTCTTTGCCTACAACGGTATCCGCAACCAGCGCAAGAAATTCCGTAAAACCGTATCGAAATGAAATCAATATTCATAGCATTCGACCAGGCTCATCGCGAGCGCATCATCGATATTCTCGACCGCAACAACTGCCGCGGATTCACGTCGTGGGAAACGGTAGAGGGACGCGGAAGCGTGGATGGCGAGCCACACTACGGCTCCCACGCATGGCCCTCCATGGCATCAGCAATCATGACCGTGGTGCCCGACGAGCGCGTGGCCCCCCTGCTCGCCCGCCTGAAGGCTCTGAACGACGAGCGCCCCAAGCTGGGCCTCCGCGCATTCGTATGGAACGTTGAGCAATCCATCTGATTCCACAATTCCATGCACAATAAGCTCGGCTGTGGCCCCTCCGCCACAGCCGAGTTTGCTTACTTTATGCATCTTTATAAAAATGTGGTAGAAAGTGGCGTTTATAATGAGATAAAAAGAAAAAATGATTATTTTTGCGTCAGATAAGGCGTTATGACAAATTCAATAAGCATATATGATGCTGCGCGATGGCTCGCGGCGATGGCTGCGACAGATGGCGTGGTGACGGCTTCCGAACGGAAAATTCTCAAAGAATTTGCCAGCCACTTCAATCTTGACCCGGCTTATATGTATCGCATGACTTACGCCATAGCTAAAAATATAGATCTGCCGGAGGTAGAAGCCGTGAATGCGCAGGAACTTAAAGGCAGGAAATTTGAAGAATTCGTTGTATCACTGTGCTCCGACAAAAGACGCTTCAAATTGCTTGCATGGCGTGGCGATAAGATTTCCGGAAGCACATATGCGCTCGAAAATCTTTTGCCGGACTTGCATCTTCGCCACAGGCTTGACGATAGGGAAGTAGAGTATCTGATCGAGTGCAAATACCGCTCTTCGTGGGGTGAGGATGGAGTGGATCTATCCGGTCAATACATCCGCTACCACAATGCTGCCAAAGACGGAAAGCTGGAACTGTTCATAGCACTCGGAGTGGGAGGCACGCCGGCGTGCCCCGACGAGTTTTTCTTAGTGCCCGGAAGAATGGTGAAATTCGACAAGAGAATTGATCGCGACAGATTCATCAAATGCCAATGCCCGAAAGATCCGGCCGGCTTTCACGACTATATCAATCATTATTTCAGCAGCAGAGTTTTCAAAAATAAGCAGCCGAAATAGCATGCGATTCATCTTAGCGGCCGGCCGTTAGCGAATCATTAGCTGTCCGTCTATACGCTGTTCCTTCTGCTGCTTCTGCTGTTCTTCGTGAATCTTCAGCAGAGGTGTGAGCAATGGCTTGGATTTGGTAGTGATCAAAACCACGCCACCGAGACGCGGCTTGAAGATTCTGGTAATTGCAGGATCCTTGACCACCTCCATACTCACGATATCTTCGGTGCGTAAGTCATCTATATTCTGAGCCTCCACTCCGTCCACGAGAAATACAGGAACGTTAATGGAATCGCACTCGGCGACTGCGGGGAGTCCGGATTCCTGAGCATAGGCGCAAGCCGCAAATAGGCCAAGCGCAATAGACAAAATCATCTTTCTCATATCTACAGGTGTATAATTAACATTAACAACGCAAATATATGGTAAATTTGTCGTTAAAACAACATTTATGCCGAATATTTACCACTAATGAAATACACGGAGTACGATTCAATCCGTCAGATGCCCTTCGGCGAGGATGTTCTGCGCACGCACAAGATCCGTGCGTCGTACCATCAGTCGCACAGCGCCGGCCGGAGGAAAGATCGTGCCCATAATCTCATTGTCGATAATTGCCGGGATATCATTGCTTTCGAGAAGGCCCTGCGCTATCGAGGCGGTTGGGGCATCGGTAAAGCGGGCACACAGAACAAGGTCGGTATCTTTCATTTCATTTGTGTTTAAATGATATTATATCAAGAGCTTGCCACAAGGCATCGGCTGAGTCGAGGTAGCGCACATCGTCGCTGCGGCGCAGCCACGTGAGCTGCTTCTTGGCATAGACCCGAGTATTTTTGGCTATACGGGCTATGGCCGTGGTGCGGTCCATCGTTCCGTCGAAATAGGCAAACATTTCCTTTAGTCCTACCGTATTGAGCGAATTGAGGTGACGCTGCGGATAAACGCCGCGCGCTTCATCTTCAAGGCCGTTCCGCACCATAGCATCAACGCGGCTGTTTATGCGGTCGAAGAGCACATCGCGAGGCATGTCGATGGCAAATTTGAGCACGTCGAAGGGCCGCGCCTTTTTTTGTCCTGTGCGCAGCTGCGAGGCGGGCACGCCTGCCTGCAGAGTGATTTCCACTGCATGAATCACTCGCTTGGGATTGAGGCGGTCAACGGTGCGATACATCTCGGGGTCAATTATTTCGAGCCATGCGAGCAATGCTTCGAGTCCCTGCTCGCGGTAGAATGAGAGCACCCGCTCGCGCACTTCTGCGCTTATAGAAGGCATCTCGTCTATGCCGCGGACGAGGGCATCGACATACATCATGGAGCCTCCACACACCACGGCAACTCCTCCTCCGCGGTCGAAAATTCCCGGTAAAAGCGCCATGGCTTCTTCTTCAAAAGCAGCGGCGCTATAGCAGGCATCAAGAGGCAGATGCCCCACAAGATGGTGGGGCACCTGCGCAAGTTCATCGGCCGTGGGCGCGGCGGTGCACACGGGTATGTCGCGGAACATCTGCCGCGAATCGGCCGAGATGATTTCCGTGCCGAGGCTTCGGGCGATTTCGATTGCCAATGCGGTCTTGCCGGATGCCGTAGCACCGGTGACCACAACCAGCAGCGGGCGGGGGGCCATCAGCGTTCGCCCACGAGGCGGGCAATCTCCACGATCACCTCCATAGCTTTCTCCATGGAGCGGATGGGCACGAATTCATATCGCCCGTGGAAGTTGAGTCCGCCTGCAAAGATATTGGGGCAAGGCAGTCCCTTGAACGAGAGCTGCGCACCATCGGTGCCACCGCGGATGGGCTGCACCTTGGGAGTGACGTCGCAGCGGCGCATGGCCTCTTCGGCGATTTCGATGATATACATCAGCGGCTCAATCTTCTCGCGCATGTTGTAGTACTGGTCCTTGATATCGATGGAGCAGCAACCGGGGAACTCGTTATTGATCTTGCGGCTGAGGTGCTCAAGCTCCTTCTTGCGGCGCTCGAAGCGGTCGCGGTCGTGGTCGCGTATTATGTATGTGAGCACGGTTTCCTCCACCGAGCCGTTCATTCCCACGAGATGGTAGAATCCCTCGTAGTCCTCGGTGTGCTCGGGCGTCTCCCAGCGCGGCAACATTATGATGAACTGATTGGCGATGCGCATCGAGTTGATCATCTTGTGCTTGGCATATCCGGGGTGCACGTTGCGACCGCGGAAAGTCACCTTCGCCACCGCGGCATTGAAGTTTTCGTATTCCAGCTCGCCTATCTCGCCGCCGTCCATAGTGTAGGCCCATTCGGCACCGAAGCGCTCCACATCAAACTTGTGGGCACCTTGCCCTATTTCTTCGTCGGGATTGAAAGCAATACGGATGTCGCCGTGCTTCACCTCGGGATGCTGCTGGAGATATGCCACTGCGCTCACGATCTCGGCGATACCTGCCTTATCGTCGGCCCCAAGGAGGGTTGTGCCGTCGGTGACGATGAGATCCTCACCTCGATAGTTGAGCAATTCGGGGAACTCGTCGGGCGAAAGCACGATACCCAGTTTCTCATTGAGAGTTATGGTATTGCCTTCGTAGTCGTGCACGATACGGGGCTTCACATTGTGGCCACTCATATCGGGCGACGTGTCGAGGTGGGCAATAAATCCTATCGTGGGCACCTTGCGGTCGGTGATATTGCCGGGCAGAGTGGCCATCAGGTAGCCGTTCTCGTCAAGAGTGATATCATCCAGTCCCATTTCCTCGAGAATATCCCGCAGGTGCTTGGCAAATTTCATTTGCCCGGGAGTGGAAGGCGTGAGGTTTGTGAGCTCGTCGCTCTGAGTGTCGAATTTCACATAATCGAGAAATCTGTCGACTATATTCATGGCTTAGTATGTAAGATAAATGTTTTTAATCTTTAAGAATCTCGCGCCAGGGCAGAGTGGCCTTGAGCTCGGAATCGCCCGAAGGCGTGGTAAGCACGAAGCGATAGCCGTCGATACCCAGGCTTTCGTTCATTTCCACGATTTCATCCGCAATGGGGCCGTAGGCCTTGTAGATGGGCTTGAGCAACTTGAGATAGCGGGCCTTCACATTAGCCACGTTCAAGCCGCTGTAGGCCTTGGGGCTGTCGTAGATCACTGTGTAGGTTGCAAAGCTGGTGGACAGCGCGAAATCCACCTTCTGAACTCCCGCACCCACTCCGAAGCCGAAGCTGCGGCCTGCGAAAATAGCAAGCACCTCCGAACGCACCTCCGGCAGTTGCAGCTGCGAGCGCTTGGTCTTGAACAGCGTGCGCAGCGTGGCAGCCGGCAGATCGTAGCTGCGGGTGGTGCCGTACACATCGGTGAGCGTAAGACGCATGGGTTCTTTGGTCTTCGCCAGAGAGTTCACCAGTTCGTCCAGGTCCTTACCGGCGGAACTCTTTATTTCGTCGGCCAGGAAATATTCCACGAGAGTCTGCGAATAGTCGCTCACATGCATCACGGAGTCGGCAAACACCACATTGACATTGAATGCAGAATCGGCATACACAGCCGAAGCCTCGGCCAGCAATGAGGGCGCTTCCTTCACTTCCTCTGCGAGCTCCGCATTGACGCGGGCAGCTTGTTTCTGAAGCACTTCAGCTTCCTTATTTCCACCGCAGGAGGCAACCGTAGCCACCAAGGCAAATGCGGCAGCCAGGTTCAGTATGGTCTCTTTCTTAATCATAAGATATATTTTTTCATTTATGCCGCAAAATTAACAAAAAAACCGCACCCGTGCTTTCTCCGAACGCCACTAAATTGCATTTTATGCCGAAGAACATATTGCATGGATATTTCTGAAAGGCTCGGTGCTCGTGGCAAAAAGGCCGCAGCACTCTGCCCGGAGCTCGCAACGGTCGCATTCGGAAGCGAAACGCTGCTTCCAGTCGCTTATACTGCGGCATGCAAAACGCCGGCTGCCCGGGCTGAGCAGACACAACGGCACGTTGTAGACGGCCACAGGATGATGCCATTGATCAAGAAAATCTACAGCCCCGGCCAAGTATCCGGAATAATCGCATGGCTCTATCCACACTTCGGCGGCATTATCGGAGGCCAGTCCCACCCTCTCCATAGCCATAAAAGCTGTGAGAGCAGCGAAGGGCAAATTGCGGTGAATGAACAGGGCGATGTCGCGTAGCCGCATATAATTGTATCGGTTTATCACCACCCGCAGCTCCACGGCTGCACCTGCAGCCGCGAGATTGCATATTCCGGCCACGGTTTCATCGAATGCTCCCGCCACACCCGCTATCATATCGTGATCGCAGCAATAATCGGAGTGCAGCGGCACACCCGCCACGAGTCTTCCACGGGTTGCCTGAACTACACGGCGAGCATACGACAAATTGCTGAAAGCCCTGCCGTTTGTGAGCAGATGCACATCTGCCCGCGGAAAGCGGCGTCCCACAATCTCCAAAAGTTCAATCAGGCGCTCACCCAGCACCGCCGGTTCGCCGCCGGATATTCCCACCACAGGAACTCCGTCGGGCGCACGTTGGAGAACGAGCATATTCTCTGCCCAAAGCGCTTCGGTGTCTTCGTGCTGCACCGGTGGCTCACAGCAAAAGACACAGCGATTGCTGCAGCGGCCGGTAGCATACAGGGTGTTGTCGTTGCTGCTTATATCAAAATCCCTTATCATGCGGTCCAACTGCTGAAAATGGGAAGTACCTCGTCGGCCCGCTCTATGATAAGGCTGATGAGATGCTCGATAATGGCCTTATGCTTCCTGCATTGCAGCGATGTGGGTCGGTGCCCGTAGGCATTCCCCTGCGTGGAATAGGCACGCACAGGGTCGGCTCCGCAATATGGTCTCAAGGCGCAGTCGCTGCAACCGGCCAGCGCCTCCGCCGCCCAGGTTTGCGCTATTTTTTTTGCCCTCGGTCCGTAAACAATGCTTTCATAGCCGTCGGCCGTACATCCAAGGCGGAAATAATCATCGCCCCGCTCGGCGAGCATTCTCGATTCGTCGGAGCAATACACGCCGCCATCGTAGTTATAGGCAAGCACCGAGTTGATGATTCCGGACGGCGACTGCAAGTCCACAAACCCCGACCCTCCGGGAGTGAGAATCTTCTTAAGCACGATGGAGGCGAACTCCTCCACGATGAATATTCCTCTCCTGTTGAGCTCAATGATATACTCCAGGGCCTGCTTGTAGAACTCCACAAAACGATCCGTATAGTCTGCCCAATCAGCGTTGTCGGCGGCGAGACCATAGGGATTGAGAGCCCGCAGAAAAATAGAGTTGAATCCACGGCACAGGTACTCATCCACAATCTCGCGCGGATAATCGAGCGACAGCCGGGACGCCGTCATCAACGCCGATACCTTATCGTGCCCCACAGCCGCTCGGGCTTTTTCAATCCCTGCCACTACACGGGCGTGGCTGTCGCATGTGCCCCGGTTGGCGTTGTGCAGCCACCAGGGACCGTCGAGAGAGGTGGAAATCACTACACCGTATTCCGCGCACAATTCGAGCAAACCGGGCGACAAATTCACGCAATTGGTGCACAGCACATAATGTATGGTCTTGCATGCCCGACGGTTAAGTTCGTCGGCCCTGAGTATGGCGTGCCGTATCAGTTCAGGCAGAAGCGAAGGCTCGCCTCCCTGAAATTCCATCGTGATTTCACGTGATGGCGACTGCATCATAAGCGCAACGGCCTGATCGAGCACAGTGACACTCATCGTGCAATCCGGGCTGTCAATCACTCGGCTCGAAGCATGGCAATAACGGCAATTCTGGTTGCACCGCAAGGTGAGGACGAATATATGCAACGCCGGACCTGCGTCAATAAAACTTTTGCGCTCATGCAAGCGCGCCGCATAAAGACCGCTGAGCGGCGGAATCGCTTCGCGGGAAATAAAGAAATTAGACATCAGTGATTTATACAGGCCATCGTCTTCCATGCGCCGCTCCACTATACGCTCCACCGTACCCGCCGGAGCAACGATCATATCACCCAGTTCGTTGACGAGGACTTCTCTGCCGCAGAGACGCACGAAGTTGAACGGCAAGAGATGATAATTGCGATCAGTCCTGGACATCATCAGCTGAGAATGTATCGTCGCCGCCGAAAGCCGCGGCATATAGAATAGTTTTCACATCGCGCGTTTCATCAGCGATGATCTGCCGCAGTTTGTAATCGTTGAGAGCCTGCAACAGGTCTGCCTCGAAGCTTGGCCCGGCACCCGGAGCCTCCAGTTCCTCAAAGTGCTCGCTTGCAAGCATGCGGGCGATGCTGTATCGGTCGCAGAGGCTGTACACAGCCTTAGAAATGACGCTTTCGGGATATATACGGCGGTCGACTGTCACTTTCATTTCCTGAATCCGTTGAGTTTCTTCACGGTGGCTTCGTCAAGGTCACCAGTGGGTCGCAGACCGTGTGTGGCCTGAAACACCTTCAGCGCTGTAAGGATATCGTCAGTAAAGACATAGTGCCCCTCCTGCTTCGTGAGTTTGGCCCCGTCAGGAGCGCATCCGGCTGCTATGAGCAGTTCCACCAGAGTGTCCACATCGAAGCCCGACATTTTGGCAGATACGGCGAGCGGCCGGAAACCGAGAACGATAGTGGTGCGCGCAGCATCCCACTGCTTGAGCCTGTCGGCCATAGCGGCAGTGAACTTACCATCCGCCACGTATCCCGCATCGCGCTGAAAATGGCGCACGGCATCAACTACCTTGCTATTATATTCACTCTCTCCCGATGCCTGCGACGCGTCTTCTTCGTGAAGATAATAGAAGCGCACGAGATATGCCACGAGTTCGTCCACATCCGCGCCACGCATTCCCTGCCCCAGCGCTCTCTCGCCCAGCTTTCGCGGCATCTGCGCGTCCTGCGAATAAAGTGCCTGCGGAGCGGCTGTACGCGTCTTCGACGGGCGCGACGTGCGAGAATAGCAGCCTGCACGGCTAGAACGGTGAGAGCGGTGGGACGAATGAGAGCGATGTGCGGCAATAAGTTTGGTGCCGCCGTCGCGCATCAGCTTGTACACGTTTTTATCGATGCGCAGTCCGCAGGTTTCTCCGGGAATAATATTACCCGAGCCGGCATCCCCTTCTGACACCCGGGGTGCTTCCTCGGCGCCGGCCGGTGAATGAAGCAACGCGAGTGTGGCCGATACGAGCAGCGACTTGATTATCTTTGCCTGCTCACTTTTCATCGACCTTGTTTTTGAAATAGTTCAACCAATAATTATCAGGCACCACTTCCAATATGCTCTCGAGTTCGAGTCGAGCCTGGCCGGAAATTTGGCCGCCATGGCTGTAGGCATCTGCTATAAGGGCCTCCACGAAAGCTTCACAACGCTGCGCCAACCTCTCGTCTATCTCACGGCACGTCTCGGCAAAAAGAGCTGCGGAAGACTTGCTGAGATCGAGATTGCCCGGAAGCGACAGGGTGCGGGCTTTTGCAAGCTCCGGGCGTCCTGCGCCAAGATGGCGCCGCACATCGGCAAGCCACGCCTCCAGGATTCTCTCAGATGCTGTCTTGGCCACGGCACGGGCCTTGTCTTTGTATACGCCTGACATAAAGGCTGCCGAATAAGCACCGGCCGCCGAATCGGCATGTCCCAGCGCCGCCTGATAGTCACCGTCGTGCAGCGCAGCTTCTGCCGTGGCCATTGTTTCGTCGAAGCGTGCACGTTCCTCTCCCGACGAGGCATACGACAAAGCCTGCCACCCCACAAGAAGAGCTCCTGCGGCTCCCATGCCCCACAGAACATTCCGGCCACGACCACGGCGGGGAGCAGCTTCGGAAGCGGCAACGGCAGGCGCTACGGTCTCGCCCAGCATCTTGCGTTTCTCTGCTTCGAGCCACGCGCCCATACCAGGATCGCCCAACGCGGCAGCCATGCGACGGATATCATCGGCAATTAAAGACAATGTGATTCCGGCATCACGGGTATAAAAACGATGTACGCGGCCATCATCGTCCTCAACCACAGTGAGCAATTGCGACAGCGCCTCCTGATAATCGACCACGCGCATACACATTTCGTGTCTGAGACGCAGGGTGTCGTCGGCCGCTGTCATATATGGTATTGAATTCCGGTGGTTTAATGATTGGGGAATATTGTGCCCGAAGCGGGACTCGAACCCGCACGACTGCTATAGTCAAGGGATTTTAAGTCCCTCGTGTCTACCATTTCACCATTCGGGCAGTGGTGCAAAGTTAGCAATTATTTGCGAACTCTGCAATCCGGCACGTTATTTCTTCTCGTAGCCGTAGATGTCGACGAGCCTGACGTTGAAGCGCAGAGCCGAATAGGGCTTGATAAGCTCGCTCATATACATTTCACCGTAGGCCATATTGTAGGGGCACACGATCTCAGCGCTGTCGCCCACATGAAGAGTCTCGAATGCAGCCGTCCAGCCGTCAATCACCTCATTGAGAGCGAAGCGAGCTACACCGGGGCCATAAGCCGTCTGGGTGAGCGACGAGTCGAAGCGCTCGCCTTCGCAATTGAAGCCCTGATATATCACATCGACGGTGCTCGTGGAAAGCGGACGGAGGTTCGCGGTGTTCGATTCGCCGAAAACGTGCACCAGCACATATGCACCGTTGTACCACGAGGGAGTTACTACCTTGTAGAACGGAGTGCCGTCGGCATTGGTTCGCGTCTGCAACGACGCTATCCAGGCGGTGTTGGTAGCGCGCCAGTCGGCATACTTTTCCCAGGTGGTGGCATATTTGTCGTCGTCGTCATGACAGGCTGCAAGTGCGGCAACAGCCACTACAGCTACGACAATAAAAAGTAATTTCTTCATACTTAGAACTGCACTTTAGGAGCCGACTGAGCAGCAGCCTCGGCCTGGAACTGAGGTTTGGGCTCGAATCCGAATATCCCGGCAAGAATATTGCGGGGGAAGCGGCGGATGCTCACGTTGTAATTCTTAACCACCTCGGTGTAGCGGCCGCGCTCTGTGGCGATACGGTTTTCGGTTCCTTCAAGCTGCGTCTGCAGGTTCATGAAGTTTACGTTGGCCTTGAGGTCGGGATACGCTTCGTGAACTGCGTTCACATAGATGCTCAGGGCACGGTTGAGCGAGCTCTGGGCTGCGGAATATTGCTCGAAACCTGCAGCGGTGGCACCGGCACCGGCTCGTTGCAGACTGTCGGCCTGATTGTAGGCATCGCTGAGGCCGGCACGTGCGCGTGTCACGCTCTCGAGCGTACCGCTTTCGTGAGCGGCATATCCCTTTACGGTCTCCACCAGATTGGGAATGAGGTCGAGGCGGCGCTGGTACTGCACTTCCACCTTGGCCCATGCAGCTTCCACTTCCTGCTGCTGAGTGACCATACCGTTGTAGACACTGCATCCGCCGCCGAGGATAGCGACGAGAAGCACGACTACGACTATAATGCTGATTGTTGATTTTTTCATTCTTATAATGTGTTATGCGAGCTTGCGCAGGAGAGAATTGAGGCTCACGCGATCGTGGATGAGGCGGTGCAGGTCGGCGATGGCCACGCGTGTCTGCTGCATGGAGTCGCGCTCACGCAGCGTCACGGTTCCGTCCTCGAGTGTCTGATGATCCACAGTGATGCAGAAAGGAGTGCCTATGGCATCCTGGCGGCGGTAGCGCTTGCCTATGCTGTCTTTTTCGTCGTAGTGGGTGGCGAAGTCGAATTTGAGGTCGTTCACGATCTCACGTGCCTTCTCGGGCAGGCCGTCCTTCTTGACCAGGGGCATCACAGCGCACTTCACGGGAGCGAGAGCCTCGGGCAGGTGGAGCACCACGCGAGTGTCGCCGCCTTCGAGCTTCTGCTCCTCATAGCTGGAGCAGAGCACGCTCAAGAACATGCGGTCCACGCCTATGGAAGTCTCGATCACATAGGGCGTGTAGCTCTCGTTGCGCTCGGGATCGAAGTACTGGATCTTCTTGCCGGAGTATTTCTCGTGCTGCGAGAGGTCGAAATTGGTGCGAGAGTGGATGCCTTCCACTTCCTTGAAGCCGAAGGGCATCTGGAATTCGATGTCGGTTGCGGCGTTGGCATAGTGGGCCAGCTTGTCGTGATCGTGGTAGCGATACTTCTCGTCGCCCAGGCCCAGAGCCTTGTGCCAGCGCAGGCGCTGCTCCTTCCAGTAGGCGAAGTATTCCATCTCACGACCGGGCTGCACGAAGAACTGCATTTCCATCTGCTCGAACTCGCGCATGCGGAAGATGAACTGACGGGCCACAATCTCGTTGCGGAAAGCCTTACCAATCTGGGCGATGCCGAAGGGCAGACGCATACGGCCGGTCTTCTGCACGTTCAGATAGTTCACGAAGATACCCTGCGCGGTTTCGGGACGGAGATACACGGTCATGGCACCGTCGGCGGTGGAACCCATTTCGGTCTTGAACATAAGATTGAACTGGCGCACCTCGGTCCAGTTGCGGGTACCGCTTATGGGGCACACGATTTCCTCGTCGAGAATAATCTGACGCAGTTCGTCGAGGTTGTTGTCGTTCATCGCTGCTGCAAAACGCTCATGCAGGGCGTCGCGCTTGGCTACGATTTCAGCCACTCGCCCGTTGGTCTGCAAGAACATAGCCTCGTCGAACGACTCGCCGAAGCGCTTGCGGGCCTTGGCCACTTCCTTGGCTATCTTGTCGTCGTACTTTGCGAGCTGCTCCTCGATAAGCACGTCGGCGCGGTAGCGCTTCTTGCTGTCGCGGTTGTCGATGAGGGGATCGTTGAATGCGTCCACGTGGCCCGAAGCCTTCCAAATGGTGGGGTGCATGAAGATAGCCGAGTCGATACCCACGATGTTCTCGTGGAGGAGCGTCATGGCTTCCCACCAGTAACGCTTGATGTTATTTTTGAGTTCTACGCCGTTCTGGCCGTAGTCGTAGACGGCGGAGAGGCCGTCGTATATTTCAGAGCTTTGAAACACAAAACCGTATTCCTTGGCATGGGAAACGATTTTTTTGAACACGTCGTCTTGTTGTGCCATGTGATAAAAATGTGTATATTCAGATTCAGAGAGCAAAGGTAGTAATTTTTTGGGATAGAGACTTTAAAAAATAGTTTAAAATAGTTTTTTCATTAAATATAATGCTCAAAATTTGGTCGTGAAGCAAAAAAGCACTAAATTTGCAGGCCATTACGATTGAGGCGCCTGACCAGCGTGCAATTCTTAAACCGCCAAAAATAAGCCGTCAAGATATGAAAAAAGCCATTCATCCCTCCACCTAT
>CAMWRI010000003.1 GCA_947176585.1 uncultured Porphyromonadaceae bacterium | reverse complement strand
CGCCGAGAAGATCGTAAAGACTGTGAAGGCTACCGGTGCAGTGATCAGCGGCCCGATACCCCTGCCCACCCACAAGCGCATCTTCACCGTCAACCGCTCTACCTTTGTCAATAAGAAGAGCCGCGAGCAGTTCCAGCTCTCGTCGTTCAAGCGTCTTATCGACATCTACAACAGCACCGCTAAGACCGTCGATGCTCTCATGAAGCTCGAACTCCCCAGCGGCGTTGAGGTTGAAATCAAGGTCTAAGAGCCCGGCGCGACTAAATATCATAAGAAAACATCACTCATAAAATAACACAGAAATGCCAGGATTAATTGGAAAGAAAATCGGAATGACATCCGTTTTCAGTGCCGACGGTAAGAATGTACCGTGCACTGTTATCGAAGTAGGCCCTTGTGTTGTTACGCAGGTGAAAACCACCGAAAAGGACGGCTACAATGCCCTCCAGCTCGGCTTTGAGGAGCAGAAAGAAAAGCACTGCACCAAGCCCGAGCTCGGCCACTTCCAGAAGGCCGGCGTAGCTCCCAAGCGTCACTTGGCCGAGTTCAAAGGTTTCGAAGGCGAGCATAAAGCCGGCGATACCCTCACCGTGGATATGTTCACTGAGGCCGACTTTGTCGACATCATTGGCACCAGCAAGGGTAAGGGTTTCCAGGGCGTTGTTAAGCGCCACGGCTTCGGCGGTGTGGGCCAGAGCACTCACGGCCAGCACAACCGCCTGCGTGCACCCGGTTCTATCGGTGCCTGCTCGTATCCCGCCAAGGTGTTCAAAGGCATGCGTATGGCCGGCCAGATGGGCAACCAGCGCGTGACCGTGCAGAACCTCCAGGTTGTTAAGGTGCTTCCCGAGCACAATCTCCTCATGATCAAGGGCTCCATCCCCGGCGCCAAAGGTTCCATCGTATTAATTGAGAAGTAAAATGGAAGTTGCAATCTACAATAAAGAAGGACAGGACACCGGCCGTAAGGCTGTCCTCAATGATCAGGTGTTTGCAGTAGAGGCCAACGAACACGCCATCTATCTCGATGTTAAGCAGTACCTTGCCGACCAGCGTCAGGGCACACACAAGAGCAAAGAGCGCAGCGAAGTGAGCGGCTCCACCCGCAAGCTCCACAAGCAGAAGGGTGGCGGCGGCAGCCGTATCGGCGATATCAACTCGCCCGTGCTCGTTGGTGGTGGTCGTGTGTTCGGCCCCCGTCCCCGCGACTATCGCTTCAAGCTCAACCGCAAGGTTAAGCAGCTTGCACGTCGCTCGGCTCTCACCGTAAAGTGCCAGGCCAACGAGATCATCGTGGTCGAGGACTTCACTTTCGACGCACCCAAAACTAAAAATTTCGTAAATTTTGCTAAAAATCTTAAAGTAGACGGCAAAAAACTGCTGCTCGTTTCGGCAGAACGAAATAATGTTGTATCTTTGTCTGCTAGAAATGTGCCCGGCGTCAAACTCATGAATGCCGCGGACATCAACACGTATGCAATCATGAACAACAACGCTATCGTCCTCACGGAAGGTAGCCTTGCTGTGATTAACAACCTGTAAACCCCTGGAGGAACTGAAATGGAAATCGAAATCAAACCCATCGTAACCGAAAAAGCCACCCGCCTGACGGACAAGCTCAACCGTTACACTTTCCGTGTTTCCCCCGATGCCAACAAGTACCAGATCAAGGATCTTGTTGAAAAGCTCTACGGGGTGAAGGTAGAGAGCGTAAACACCGCAGTGGTGCGCGGCAAGAACAAGAGCCGCTGGACCAAGAGCGGTCTTCTCCGCGGTGCCACCGCCCGCTGGAAGAAAGCCTTTATCACTCTCGCTGAAGGCCAAACCATCGACTTTTACAGCAACATCTGATAAATAAAAATGGCAGTAAGAAAATTCAAGCCCACAACTCCTGGGCAGCGACACAAAGTTATCGGCGTGTTCAAAGGTACAATCACTGCTACCACGCCGGAAAAATCTCTTACAGTCGGTAAACGTGCCTCCGGCGGTCGCAACGCCGAAGGCCACCTCACCACTCGTTACCTTGGTGGTGGTCACAAACGCAAATACCGCTTCATTGACTTTAAGAGAAACAAAGACGGAGTTCCCGCAGTAGTACACTCGATCGAGTACGATCCAAACCGTTCGGCCCGTATCGCACTCTTGTACTACGTAGACGGTGCCAAAGCCTACATCATTGCACCCAACGGTCTCGAAGTAGGCGCAACCGTTGTGAGCGGCGCCGACGCAGCTCCCGAGGTAGGCAACGCCCTTCCCCTCGGCAAGATTCCCGTAGGTACCGTTATCCACAACATCGAATTGCGTCCCGGCCAGGGCGCCTTCATGGCACGTTCGGCCGGCACCTTCGCTCAGCTCGTGAGCCGCGAAGGCGACTATGCTATCGTCAAATTACCTTCAGGCGAAACCCGCAAGATTCTGTGCGCTTGCAAGGCCACTATCGGCGTTGTGGGCAACAGCGAGCACTCGCTCGAGCGTTCCGGCAAGGCCGGCCGCAGCCGCTGGCTGGGCCGTCGCCCCCGCAACCGCGGTGTTGTCATGAACCCTGTCGATCACCCCATGGGTGGTGGCGAAGGCCGCGCCAGCGGTGGTCATCCCCGCTCGCGCAAGGGTCTCTACAGCAAGGGTCTCAAGACACGCGCCCCGAAGAAGCAGTCTTCGAAGTATATTATCGAACGTCGCAAAAAGTAATCTGATAAAATAGCATATATGAGCCGTTCATTAAAGAAAGGACCCTTCATCAGCGTGAAGCTTGAGAAGAAAGTGGCCGACATGGATGCTTCCGGCAAGAAGAACGTCATCAAGACCTGGAGCCGCGCATCGATGATCGCACCCGAGTTCGTAGGTCACACCTTCGCCGTGCACAATGGAAACAAGTTCATCCCCGTGTACGTCACCGAAAACATGGTAGGCCACAAGCTTGGCGAATTCGCTCCCACGCGCAACTTCCGCGGCCACGCCGGCAACAAGAAGAAATAAGGGCCCAAGCTAATCAATTTAATTGACAAAGAAAAGCAACACATACAATGGGTGTAAGAAAAAGAATATCTGCCGATCAGAAGAAGCAGGAACGTAAATCGGTGGCTTTCGCCAAGCTCACCAACATTCCTTCTTCCCCCCGCAAAATGCGCCTCGTTGCCGACATGATCCGCGGCAAGGAAGTGTTCCGCGCCCTGGGCATGCTCAAGTTCTCCAACAAGGAGGCTGCAGCCCGGCTCGAGAAGCTTCTGCGCTCTGCAGTGGCAAACTGGGAAGAGAAGAACGAGAAGAAAGCCGAAAGCGGCGAGCTCTACGTGAGCACCATCTTCGTAAATCCCGCTCCCATGCTCAAGCGCCTGCGCACCGCCCCTCAGGGCCGCGGCTACCGCATCCGCAAGCGTGCCAACCACGTGACCGTGATCGTGGACACTATCAACAACAATAACAACAACGAGGCATAATCAAATGGGACAGAAAGTAAATCCGATAAGCAATCGTCTCGGTGTCATCCGCGGCTGGGATTCCAACTGGTCCGACGGCACCAAGCAGGGTGAAAACATCCTCGAAGACTACAAGCTTCGCAAGTACCTCAATGTCCGTTTGGCAAAGTGCAGCGTAAGCCGTATCGTTATCGAGCGCACTCTCAAGCTCATCACCATCACCGTGTGCACCTCCCGCCCCGGTCTGGTGATCGGCAAGGGTGGCCAGGATGTTGAAAAACTCCGCGAAGAACTCAAGAAAATCACCGACAAGGACGTCCAGATCAATATTTTCGAGGTTAAGCGCCCCGAGCTCGACGCCGAAATCGTAGCAGCCAACATCGCTCGCCAGATCGAAGGCAAGGTGGCCTACCGCCGTGCCGTCAAGATGGCTATCCAGAGCAGCATGCGCGCCGGTGCCGAGGGCATCAAGGTGCAGGTGAGCGGCCGTCTCAACGGCGCCGAAATCGCCCGCAGCGAGATGTTCAAGGAAGGCCGCACTCCCCTGCACACTCTGCGTGCCGATATCGACTACGCTCTCGTAGAGGCCCACACCAAGGTGGGTGTAGTGGGCGTTAAGGTATGGATCTGCCGCGGCGAAGTGTACGGCAAGCGCGATCTCGCTCCCCAGTTCTCCCAGCAGAAAGAGAACCGCAGCGCAGGTGGCAACGGTGCTCCCCGTCGTGGTGGCTTCCGTCGTGCCAAAACAAATCGTTAACCTCCCTCGAATTAGTAAGAAAAGATGTTACAGCCTAAGAAAACTAAATTCCGTCGCGCCCAAAAGGGTCGCATGAAGGGCAATGCCCAGCGAGGTAACGAGCTCGCCTTCGGCTCCTTCGGCATCAAGACCTTGGAGGCCAAATGGATCACCGGCCGTCAGATTGAGGCTGCCCGTATCGCCGTTACGCGCTACATGCAGCGTCAGGGCCAGATCTGGATCCGTATCTTCCCGGACAAGCCCATCACCAAGAAGCCTGCCGAGGTCCGCATGGGTAAAGGTAAAGGTTCGCCCGAAGGATTCGTGGCTCCCGTTACTCCCGGCCGCATGATTATTGAAGTGGAAGGCGTAAGCTACGACATTGCCAAGGAGGCACTCCGTCTGGCTGCCCAGAAACTTCCCGTCGTTACAAAATTCGTGGTGCGTCGCGACTATGACCCCACCCAAAACGTCTAACGCATCATGAAAAAGGAAGAAATCAAAGAAATGACCACGGCCGACCTGCGCGAGCGTCTCGCACAGATGGAAGCTGAGTACCAGCAGCTTCAGGCCACTCACGCTGTGTCGCCCATCGACAACCCCGCAAAGATCACGGCCGACCGCCGCATGATCGCCCGCGTGAAAACCGAACTGCGTCAGCGCGAGCTCAACAATAAATAACCCATCGCCACTATGGAAAAAAGAAATCTCAGAAAAGAGCGCATCGGCGTGGTATCGAGCAACAAGGGCGACAAGACCATCACCGTTATGGTGAAGTGGAAAGAGAAGCACCCCATCTATGGCAAGTTCGTGAACAAGTCGAAGAAATACCACGCACACGACGAGAACAACGAGTGCAGCGTGGGCGACACCGTTCGCCTGATGGAGACCCGCCCCCTCAGCAAAACCAAGCGCTGGCGCTTAGTAGAAATCGTAGAAAAAGTTAAGTAACAATCATGATACAGACTGAAACCCGCCTGACCGTCGCCGATAACAGCGGAGCCAAGGAAGCCCTGTGCATCCATGTGCTCGGCGGCACCGGTCGCCGCTACGCTTCCGTAGGCGACATCATCGTTGTCTCTGTCAAGAGCGTCATCCCCAGTTCCGACGTGAAGAAGGGCACCGTTAGCAAGGCCGTAGTCGTCCGCACAAAGAAAGAAATCCGCCGTCCCGACGGTTCCTACATCCGTTTCGACGACAACGCCTGCGTTCTTCTCAACAACGCCGGCGAACTTCGTGGCACACGCATCTTCGGTCCTGTGGCCCGCGAACTCCGCGCCGCCAACCAGATGAAAATTGTTTCCCTCGCTCCGGAAGTTCTCTAATCAACCCTTAATTCAAGAAAAGTAATGAAACTTCATATCAAAAAGGGCGACACCGTTTACGTTCTCTCCGGCGAGAGCCGCGGCCAGCAGGGCCGTGTGCTTCAGGTACAGGCCGACAAGCAGCGTGCCATCGTCGAAGGCGTAAACATCGTGACTAAAGCCACCAAGCCCAGCGCAAAGCACCCCCAGGGTGGTCTCGTGAAGGTTGAGGCTCCCATCCACCTGTCGAACCTCGCCCTCATCGACCCCAAGAGCGGCAAGCCCACCCGTATCGCCATCCGCAAGGAAGGCGGCAAAACCGTTCGTATTTCCAAAAAATCAGGAGAGGAGATTAAGTAATGACTGCAACTCTTAAAAAGGACTATAACGAGCGCATCGTCCCCGCTCTTGAGAAAGAGTTCGGCTACAGCACCATCATGCAGGTGCCCAAGCTCAAGAAGATTGTGATCAACCAGGGCCTCGGCGAAGCCACCCAGGACAAGAAGATCATCGAGACAGCCATCAACGAGCTCACCGCTATCACCGGTCAGAAGGCCGTGGCCACTCTCTCGAAGAAAGATATCTCGAACTTCAAGCTGCGTAAGAAAATGCCCGTGGGCGTGATGGTGACCCTCCGTCGCGACCGCATGTATGAATTCCTGGAGCGTCTGATCCGTGTGGCTCTGCCCCGTATCCGCGACTTCAAAGGCATCGAAGGCAAGCTTGACGGCCGTGGAAACTACACCCTCGGCATCACCGAGCAGATTATCTTCCCCGAAATCAACATCGATTCCATCAGCAAGCTTATGGGCATGAACATCACTTTCGTGACCAGCGCGAACACCGACGAAGAAGGCTACGCTCTTCTCAAGGAATTCGGCCTGCCCTTCAAGAATGCCAAAAAACAGTAATCAGAAGATATGGCAAAAGAATCAATGAAAGCCCGCGAGGTAAAGCGTGCGAAACTCGTTGCCAAATACGCCGCCAAGAAGGCCGAACTCAAGGCTCAGGGCGACTATGAGGCATACCAGGCTCTGCAGAAGCTTCCCAAAAACGCCTCGCGCGTGCGCCTTCACAACCGCTGCTCCATCACCGGACGTCCCAAAGGCTACATGCGCCAGTTTGGCCTCAGCCGCATCCAGTTCCGCGAAATGGCTTCGGCCGGCCTCATCCCCGGTGTGAAGAAAGCAAGCTGGTAATCCTCACGAGCTTTTCAACTCCGAGTATTAAATATTGTTGGGAACAGCCCAATCAATTTAAACATCAACAAAATGACAGATCCTATAGCAGACTATCTGACAAGATTGAGGAACGCTATCAAGGCCAACCACCGTGTGGTGGAGGTGCCTGCCTCAAACTTGAAGAAGGAAATCACCAAGATTCTCTTCGAACAAGGCTATATTCTTAACTACAAGTTTATAGAGGGTGAAACCCCCGCCGGCATCATCAAGATTGCCCTTAAATACGATCCCGTGGACCGTGTCAATGCTATCCAGGGCCTGAAGCGCGTATCGCGCCCCGGCCTGCGCCAGTACACCGGCTACAAGGATATGCCCCGAGTTCTCAATGGCCTTGGTATCGCCATCCTCAGCACTTCGCAGGGT
This sequence comes from uncultured Porphyromonadaceae bacterium, assembly GCA_947176585.1. Classification (GTDB taxonomy): domain Bacteria; phylum Bacteroidota; class Bacteroidia; order Bacteroidales; family Muribaculaceae; genus CAG-873. The sequence continues at coordinate 33,918 of CAMWRI010000003.1, read as the reverse complement.
GTGATGACCAACAAGGCTGCTGCCGAAAAGAAAATCGGCGGCGAAGTTCTGTGCTACGTTTACTAATCAACCACTAATCCGAATAATATGTCACGTATAGGTAAAGCACCCATCGCCATTCCCGCAGGCGTAAGCGTCGATGTGAAGGACCATGTGGTAACCGTAAAGGGTCCCAAAGGCACCCTCACACAGGCTGTCAACCCCGAACTCGACATCAAGATTGAAGACGGTCACGTTACTCTGACCCGTCCCAGCGACGACCGCGAGCACCGCGCACAGCACGGTCTCTACCGCGCACTCATCCATAACATGGTTGTTGGTGTAAGCGAAGGTTATCGCAAAGAAATGGAACTCGTAGGCGTAGGTTACCGCGCAACCGCTACCGGCCAGGTGCTGGAGCTCTCGCTCGGTTTCTCCCACGCTATCTTCATCAAGCTTCCCCCCGAAGTGAAAGTTGAGGCAAAGAGCGAGCGCAACAAGAACCCCCTGATTATCCTCGAGAGCGACGACAAGCAGCTCCTCGGTCAGGTGTGCGCCAAGATTCGTTCCCTCCGCAAGCCCGAACCTTACAAGGGTAAAGGTATCAAGTTCGTCGGCGAGGTTATTCGCCGCAAGTCCGGTAAATCGGCTGGTGCCAAATAAGTAACACTGAAGCTATGAAAACGAAGATTCAAAGAAGAAATAAAATCAAGACCCGCATCCGCGGCAAAATTTCCGGCACCGCTGCCCGTCCCCGCATGACCGTGTTCCGCTCCAACAAGCAGATCTACGTTCAGCTCATCGACGACCTCGCCGGCGTGACACTCGTATCGACCTCGTCGAAGGGCATCGAGGAAGGCACCAAGAGCGAAATCGCAGCCAAGGTGGGCGAGAACATCGCCAAGAAAGCCCTGGAGGCCGGTATCACTGAAGTTGTTTTCGACCGCAACGGTTATCTGTTCCACGGTCGTGTAAAATCCCTTGCTGATGCTGCTCGCAACGGCGGACTTAAATTCTAAATCAATATGGCAAAAGCAATGAATAACCGCGTAAAGACCACCAACGATCTCGACCTCAAGGACCGTCTCGTTGCCATCAACCGCGTTACCAAGGTCACCAAGGGTGGCCGTGCGTTCACCTTTGCAGCCATCGTTGTTGTCGGCAATGAAAACGGCATCGTAGGCTGGGGCCTCGGCAAGGCCAACGAAGTGCAGGCCGCTATCGCCAAGGGCGTAGAGGCTGCCAAGAAGAACCTCATCCGTGTGCCCGTGCACAAGGGCACCATCCCCCACGAGCAGGTGGCCAAGTTCGGCGGCTCGCGCATCATCCTCAAGCCCGCAAGCCATGGTACCGGTGTGAAAGCCGGTGGCGCTATGCGTGCTGTGCTTGAGAGCGTGGGTATCACCGACGTGCTTGCAAAGAGCAAGGGCTCGTCGAACCCCCACAACCTCGTTAAGGCCACTATCGCCGCTCTCGGCGAAATGCGTTCGCCCGCCCAGGTGGCTCAGAACCGTGGCATCAGTGTCGAACAAGTATTCAAAGGCTAAAACTACCAATGGCACAGATAAAGATTAAACAGATCAAGAGCCGCATCAACTGCCCCGCCGTGCAGAAGCGCACGCTGGATGCACTTGGCCTCAAGAAAATGAACCACACGGTGGTGAAGGAAGACACCCCCAGCGTGATGGGTATGGTAAACAAAGTTCGTCATTTGGTAGAAGTGACCAACGCTTAATCATCATCAACGACTATGGATTTAAGTAATTTGCAGCCCGCTGTGGGCTCCGTACAGCGCAAGACTCGCATCGGCCGCGGTCCCGGCTCGGGCAAGGGCGGTACATCCACCCGTGGTCACAAAGGCGCCAAGTCGCGTTCGGGCTATAAGCACAAGATCGGTTTTGAAGGTGGCCAGATGCCCCTCCAGCGCCGTCTGCCCAAATTCGGCTTCAAGAATATCAACCGTGTGGAGTACAAGCCCGTGAATCTGGCTACCCTCCAGCAGCTCGCCGAGGCCAAGAATCTCGAGAAGATCGGCCTTGAGGAGCTCCGTGCCGCAGGCTTCGTGAATCGCCACCAGCTGGTGAAGATTCTCGGCGTGGGCACGATAACCCGCGCTATCAACGTCGAAGCTCACGCATTCTCCAAGGCCGCTCAGGCTGCCATTGAAGCTGCCGGTGGCTCCGTCAATAAAATCGACGCATAATGAGATTTGTCGAAACACTCAAGAATATCTGGACAATCGAAGAGCTGCGCAAGCGCATCCTCGTGACGCTCGGGCTGGTACTCGTGTACCGCCTGGGTTGTTACGTTGTGCTCCCCGGTATCTCGCCGGCAGCTATCGACGCACTGGCCAACTTCACCAACAAGAGTGGCCTCATGCAGCTCCTCGATATGTTCTCGGGTGGTGCCTTCTCGCAGGCCTCCATCTTTGCACTCGGTATCATGCCTTACATCACGGCATCCATCGTGATCCAGCTGTGCGGCATGATCCTGCCTTCTTTCCAGAAGATGCAGCGCGAGGGCGAGAGCGGCCGCCAGAAACTGAATCAGTATACGCGTTACCTTACCGTGCTGATTCTCTTCCTGCAGGCTCCCGCCTATCTGATCAACCTGCAGGTGCAGGTGAACAGCGCAAGCCAGGGCCAGGCACCTATGGTGTTCGGCTTCTGGACCGTTGTGTATCTCACGATCATCCTCGCCGCCGGCGCCATGTTCATCATGTGGCTGGGCGAGCGTATCACTGACCGTGGCATCGGCAACGGTATCTCGTTCATCATCCTTGTGGGTATTATCGCCCGTCTTCCGGGAGCACTCTTCTTCGAGTTTACGAGCCGTCTTCCCGGCAGCACCGGCAGCCAGGGCGGTCTTGTGATGTTCCTCGTCGAGATAGTGCTTCTGTTTGCTGTCACCGTGGGCGCAGTGCTTCTGGTGCAGGGTACACGCAAGGTGCCCGTGCAGTATGCCAAGCGCATCGTGGGCAACCGCCAGTATGGCGGCGCGCGCAACTACATTCCCCTGAAGGTGAATGCTGCCGGCGTGATGCCCATCATCTTCGCCCAGGCCATCATGTTCATTCCCATCACCGTTGCCGGATTCCGCGGCGGTAATTCGGGCTTCATGGCAGCCTTCGGCGACATCAACAGCTTCTGGTACAACTTCGTGTTCTTTGTGCTCATCGTAGCCTTCACATATTTCTACACCGCTATCACGGTTCGTCCCAAGGATATCGCTGAGAACCTGAAGGCCAACAACGGCTTCATCCCCGGCGTCAAGCCCGGCAAAGCTACGATCGAGTATCTCGACACGATCATGAGCCGTATCACACTCCCCGGTTCGATTTTCCTCGGCATCGTCGCCATCCTGCCCGCGTTCGCACGCTGGTTCGGCATCAGCCAGAATTTCGCACAGTTCTTCGGCGGCACATCGCTGCTGATTATGGTGGGAGTAGTGCTCGACACCCTCATGCAGATAGAGTCTCACCTGATGATGCACCACTACGACGGCCTTATGAAAGAAGGCAAGATCAAGGGTCGCACCACCGGTCAGGCATATTAATCAGCCCTTAAGTTAAGTCTAAATGATTTACCTGAAGACACCCGAGGAAATCCGGCTTGTAAAGGCTGCCTGCGAGCTTACGTCACGTACGCTCGGCGAGGTGGCACGCTGGATCGCTCCCGGTGTGACGACACGCAAGCTTGACACCATTGCCCGCGAGTTCATTCTCGACAATGGTGGCAAGCCTGCCTGCCTGGGCTATCAGGGTTTTCCCGGCACGCTGTGCATCGAGGTGAACGACGTGGTAGTGCACGGCTTCCCCTCGAACTACGCGCTTCGTGAAGGCGATATCGTAGGTACCGACCTTGTGGTGGAGCTCGACGGCTTCATGGGCGACTCGTGCTACACCTTCGCGGTGGGCGATGTAGACCCCAAGGTGCTGGACCTGTGCCGCACAGCCAAGGAATCCTTGTACGAAGGTATCAAGGCAGCCAAGGTGGGCCGGCGCATAGGCGATATTTCCAACGCCGTGCAGACGTATTGCGAGCATCGCGGCTACAGCGTGGTGCGCGAGATGACCGGTCACGGCATTGGACGCAACATGCACGAAGACCCCGAGGTGCCCAACTATGGTCGCCGCGGTATAGGAGCCGTGCTGCGCAACGGTATGTGCATATGCATCGAGCCCATGATCAATATGGGCAGCCGCAATATCACGATCGACGCCGACGGCTGGACATGCCGCACCCGCGACCACAAACCCACCGCCCACTACGAACACACCATTGCTATGGTAGACGACGAGCCTCAGGTGCTCACCACATTCGACTATATCAGCGAGGTGCTTCAGGATAGATTTATTTAAACAAGCTATGGCAAAACAGTCAGCAATCGAACAGGACGGCACAATCGTCGAGGCTCTGAGCAATGCAATGTTCCGCGTAGAGCTCGAAAACGGCCACGAAATCACGGCCCATATTTCCGGCAAGATGCGCATGCATTACATCAAGATTCTGCCCGGCGATAAAGTGCGTGTCGAGATGTCACCCTACGATCTGAGCAAAGGTCGTATCGCTTTCCGCTACAAATAATCAGAAACACTAAGAGATATGAAAGTAAGAGCTTCAATCAAAAAACGCACCCCGGACAGCAAGATCGTGCGTCGCAAGGGTCGTCTTTATGTCATCAACAAGAAAAACCCTAAGTACAAACAGCGTCAAGGATAATTCTTGCTATTTTTGCAACCAATAAGAAGAAACAAACATGGCAGTACGTATCGTGGGAGTTGACCTCCCCCAAAACAAAAGAGGTGAAATCGCCTTGACATACATCTTCGGCATTGGCCGGAGCGCCGCTAAGACCATCCTCGAGAAGGCCGGCGTAGACGTGAACATCAAAGTAAAGGACTGGACCGACGACCAGGCAGCCAAGGTGCGCGAAGTGATCGGCGCCGACTATAAGGTGGAAGGCGACCTGCGCAGCGAGATCCAGCTCAACATCAAGCGCCTGATGGATATCGGCTGCTACCGCGGCATCCGCCATCGCAACGGTCTGCCCGTTCGCGGTCAGAGCACCAAGAACAACGCACGCACCCGCAAAGGCCGCAAGAAAACCGTTGCTAACAAGAAGAAAGCTACTAAATAATAGGAAATTATGGCAAAAAAGACAGTCGCAGCAAAGAAGCGTAACGTCAAAGTTGGTGCTGAAGGCCAGCTTCACGTGCATTCCTCCTTCAACAATATTATCGTGTGCTTAGCCAACAGCGAAGGCCAGGTGATTTCCTGGTCGAGCGCCGGCAAGATGGGCTTCCGCGGCAGCAAGAAGAACACTCCCTACGCAGCCCAGATGGCTGCTCAGGATTGTGGCAAGGTTGCCTACGACCTGGGTCTCCGCAAGGTGAAGGCCTACGTGAAGGGTCCCGGCAACGGTCGTGAATCCGCTATCCGTACCGTGCACGGTCTCGGTATCGAAGTGGCTGAGATCATCGACGTAACTCCGCTGCCCCACAACGGATGCCGTCCTCCCAAGCGCAGAAGAGTTTAAAAATCAGTTGGTGCCGCGCATCTTCCGCCACAGGAGGAACGGCGGCAACCCTCTGCTTTCAGCTTTTAGTTTCTAAATCACTCTCATATCAACAAACCGAGAGTAGGCTGCCCCGCCGTCAGGCGAAAACAACAACACAGTAGCGGTATCTGCGTGAATAGACCATATTTTTATCACCTCTCTATGGTCGCGGCTGCACAATGAACTGCCATCAGGAACAAGCCACTCTCAAAACTGATTTTAAACAAAATGGCAAGATACATAGGTCCCAAGACCAAAATCGCACGTAAGTTCGGCGAGCCCATCTTCGGTGAGGACAAGACCCTCCAGCGCCGCAACTACCCCCCCGGCCAGCACGGCCAGAACAAGCGCCGCAAGACGTCGGAATACGGCGTTCAGCTGCGCGAGAAGCAGAAAGCCAAGTACACCTACGGCGTGCTTGAGAAGCAGTTCCGCAACCTCTTCGAGCGTGCAAGCGCCATGAAGGGTATCACCGGTGAAATCCTGCTTCAGCTTCTGGAAAGCCGTCTCGACAACGTGGTTTACCGTCTGGGTATCGCACCCACCCGTGCCGCAGCCCGCCAGCAGGTGCTCCACCGTCACGTGACCGTGAACGGTCAGGTTGTGAACATCCCCTCTTACCAGGTTAAGCCCGGTGATGTAGTGGGTGTGCGCGAGAAGAGCAAATCTCTGGAGGTTATCGCCGATCATCTCGCAGGCTTCAACCACAGCAAGTATCCCTGGATCGAGTGGGACGAGGCAAGCAAGAGCGGTAAATATCTGCACGTTCCCGCACGCGAGGATATCCCCGAAAACATCAAGGAGCAGCTCATCGTCGAGCTCTACTCTAAGTAATAATCTATAAACGCAAGATCCATGGCTATTTTAGCATTCCAAAAACCCGACAGGGTCCTCATGTTGGAAGCCGACAATTTCTACGGCAAGTTTGAGTTCAAGCCTTTGGAACCCGGCTATGGCATCACAGTGGGCAACGCACTTCGTCGTGTGCTTCTGTCTTCTCTCGAAGGCTTCGCGATTTCATCGATCAAAATCGACGGTGTGCGCCACGAATTCGATACCATTCCCGGCGTTAAGGAAGATGTGACGAACATCATCCTCAACCTCAAGCAGGTGAATCTCAAGCGCGTGGTAGAAGATACGGAGTCCGAGAAGGCCACCATCACAGTGTCGGGCCAGGAGGAATTCAAGGCCGGAGACATAGGCAAGGTGCTCACGGGATTTGAGGTGATCAATCCCGACCTTGTGATTTGCCACTTGGATCCCGGCGCCAGCTTCAACATCGAGCTCACCATCAACAAAGGCCGCTCGTGGGTGCCTGCCGACGAAAACCGCACGCCCAACGACGCGATCGACCAGATTGCCATCGACTCTATCTACACGCCCATCAAGAACGTGAAGTACACCGTCGAGAACTTCCGCGTCGACCAGAAGACCGACTACGACAAGCTCACCCTCGAGATCACCACCGACGGCTCCATCCTGCCCAAGGATGCGCTGAAGGAGGCTGCAAAGATCCTGATCTACCACTTCATGCTCTTCTCCGACGAGAAGATCACGCTGGAAGTGAGCGAGAGCGTGGAAAATGAAGAGTTTGATGAAGAAGTGCTCCACATGCGACAGCTGCTCAAGAGCAAGCTCGTCGACATGGACCTGAGCGTGCGCGCCCTCAACTGCCTCAAGAGCGCAGAGGTGGAAACGCTCGCCGAACTCGTGGTCTTCAACAAGAACGACCTGCTCAAGTTCCGCAACTTCGGCAAAAAGTCGCTGACCGAGCTCGAAGAGCTCCTCACGAACCTCGGCCTGTCGTTCGGAATGGACATCTCCAAATATAAATTAGACAAAGAGTAAACACAACGATGAGACACAATAAGAAATTCAACCATCTCAGCCGCACGCACTCCCATCGCGACGCGCTGCTGTCGAACATGACAGCGTCGCTGATCCTGCACAAGCGCATCTTCACCACGCTTGCAAAGGCCAAGGCTCTGCGCATGTATGCCGAGCCCCTGCTCAACCGCGGCAAAGAATACAACATGCAGAACTGGCGTCTTGTGTTCAGCCGCCTCAACCACAAGGAAGCCGTGAAGGAGCTCTTCACCGAGGTTGGTCCCAAGATCGCCAACCGCGCAGGTGGCTACACCCGCATCCTCAAGACCGGCAACCGCCTGGGCGACAACGCCAAGATGTGCTTCATTGAGCTCGTTGACTACAACGAAGCCATGCTGAAGGACAGCGCCGCAGCCGGCAAGGGCAAGAAGACCCGCCGCTCGCGTGGCAAGAAGGCCGAGGCTCCCGCAGCCGAGGCTCCTGCCGCAGAAGCTCCCTCAGCAGAGGCACCCGCAGCTGAATAAGCAGAAACGCTCAAAGATAAAAATGCTCCGTATCGTGCGATGCGGAGCATTTTGTCGTTTATGGCCTGTGCATTTGGTTTTCTGAGGGGATACAAAAGAACATAAGCGACAAAATAGACAGAAAAATATGGTGAAAGATCATGTCTGTGACATCTCGGGCCTCCGGCGCTCCGATGCCGTGGAGTTGTGGAGGCCTCAAAGCAAGCGCGGGACGCGCGCTCTTCGGCCGCTTTCGGCAGCGGCTAGTCTCGGGACGCGCGCTCTTCGGCGCGTCGTCTTTCTACGCCAAATTTTCTGAATATACATTGGCGGACGCTTTGAAAAGCGTCCCTACTGCTTGGTTATTGGCGCCTTAATTCCCTCTGCGCCTTTGCGCGAGTTATCTCCTTATGGAAATATTGACTGGTGGCCATGGGGCGCACGACCGAGGCGATGAAATATTGGCCGTTTTATAGCGGGGTAGGGCAATAAATCGTGACGGGCGGCGTTTTTTATTTGTGAAAATGCATGCACTGAGGTATATCGTGTTTTTTGCTGCGGCTGCGATGGGATGGCTCCAAGCGGCCGCGCAGGACGGCTCGGCAGCTTATAGCTGGCTGAACGTGACGTCGTCGTCGAAAATCTACGGACTGGGCGGGGTGAATATCTCGCTCGTGGACGATGATGTGATGAGCACCGAATGCAACCCTGCGCTTCTCGGCCCCGAAATGAGCAATCAGATAGGCCTCAACTATATGCACTACATAGGCGGAAGCAACTTCGCAGGCATCCGCTACGCCCACTCTGCCGGCGAGCGCGGCGCGTGGAGCGCGGCCGTGCGCTACTTCGGCTACGGCAGCATGCGCGAGGCTCTTCCGGATGGCTCCATAGTGGGTGAATTTTCGCCTAAGGACGTGTCGTTCGGCGCCACGTATTCCCATGATATTGCCGGGCGCTGGCGCGGAGGCATCCGCTTGCAGGGACTGTACAGCGCATACGCCGACTACTCTGCCTTCGCCCTCAGCACCGATCTGGGCGTGAACTACTACGATGAGGAACGCGATCTCTCGCTGTCGCTGGTGGTGGCCAATCTGGGCGGACAGCTCAAGCGCTTCCACGAGAGCTACGACAAGCTGCCGATAGATGTGAGGCTGGGATGGTCGCAGAGCTTCGGTGCATTCCCGGTGCGTTTCAGCGTCACGGCATGGAACCTCACCAAGTGGCATCTGCCCTACGTGGAGGCCGGCGACGGCACCACGGAGCCCGTGGTGAAAGACTCGTTCAAGAGCAATCTGTTTCGCCACCTGGTGTTCGGCGCCGACATCATCGCTTCTCCCAACTACTACATAGGCCTGGGCTATAACTACAAGACGCGCACCGACATGAGCACCTACTCGCGCAGCTTCCTCTCGGGCTTCTCGCTGTGCGGCGGTTTCAACGTGCGCAGCTTCTCGATAGGCGCAGCTTTCGCCCAGCCCCACACGGGCGCAACCACGTTCATGCTCAACGTAACATGCAATTTAAGCGAACTCTTATAGCGGCGCTTCTGCTCGCAGCAGCCGCGCAGGCCGGTGCCGAATTGTCCGCCGGTCCCTGGCACGGCCGTATTTCGGCCGGCATCCAGCGCATCAGCCTCGTGTTTCACTTCGGGCCGGACAGCACCTGCACCGTCGATTCTCCCGACCAGGGCGCGACGGGGCTTCAGGCGCGGCTGCTTCCATGCGGCTCCGACAGCGTGGCCGTGGCCATCCCCGCCGTGCAGGCCGAGTTCCGCGGCAAGATCGGCCCGAGCACAATCACGGGTCGCTTCAGGCAGGGACCGTACGTGTTGCCGCTCACTCTCAAGCCCGGCGCGGTAGCCCTCAAGCGCCCTCAGACGCCGGTGCCTCCTTTTCCATACCATGCAGAAGACGTGACGATTCCCGCCGGCGATGCCGTGCTGAGCGCCACCCTCACATATCCCGAGGGTTATGCCCCCGGTATGCGGCCTTCGCTGGCGGTGCTCGTGAGCGGCAGCGGGTTGCAGAACCGCGACGAGGAGATTATGGGCCACAAGCCATTTGCAGTGCTCGCCGACTACTTCGCTCGCCACGGCGTGGCCACGTTGCGCTACGACGACCGCGGCTACGCCCGTTCAACCGGTGCTACCGACAGCGCCACCACGCTCACCTATGCTGCCGATGCTGCTGCGGCGGTGCACTTCGCGCGCTCCCTCGACCGTTTCGGGAAAGTGGGCGTGGCCGGCCACAGCGAGGGCGGCACTATAGCATTCATCCTGGGCTCGCGCGGACTTGTCGACTTCGCCGTGAGCCTCGCCGGGGCCGCTATCCCGGGACGCGACATACTGATGGCCCAGAACCGCCGGGTGCTCGCCGATGCCGGCTACGACAGCGCCGTGGCCGAAGCCTATTGCGCAGCCCTGGCCCCGGTGCTTGCCGGAGAAGATCCGGATGCTGCGGCCATAGGGGAGCTCCCCGCGCCGCTGCAGGCCAATTTGCGAAGCGTTGCAGCCAATTTGTCGCCGTGGCTGAGATACTTTGCCACCAGCGACCCTTCGGAGGCTCTGAGGGGCCTTAAATGCCCTCTGCTGGCCATCAACGGAGAACTCGACATGCAGGTGGAGGCCACGGCCAATCTTGCCGCCATCAAGGCGGCCGTTCCGGCGGGGCTCGACTGCACCGTGCGCAGTTATCCCGGCCTGAACCATCTGTTTCAGCCGTGTGCCACGGGAGCCGTGACGGAATACGGCACGATAGAGACCACTATGGCCGGCGATGTGCTGCGCGACGTGGCCGAGTGGATCGCCGCCATGCGGTGATTTGCATTTGTGGCCGCTATTGCTTAACTTTGCAGCCATAAATCAACCCTTCCAAAATAATGGCAGAAAACAAAAAAGAAATAGTGCTCAGCGGCATACGCTCCACGGGCAATCTGCACCTGGGCAACTACTACGGCGCGCTGAGCAAATTCGTGCGCCTGCAGGACGACTACGACTGCAATTTCTTCATAGCCGACCTCCACGCCCTCACCACCAACCCCGATCCGGCACAGCTGCACGCCAACGTGAAAAATATCCTGGCCGAATACCTCGCAGCGGGCATCGATCCCGAGAAATCCACCATCTTCGTGCAGAGCGACGTGCCCGAGATCTCGGAGATGTATCTGCTGCTCAACATGCACGTGGGCATTGGCGAGCTCATGCGCACCACTTCGTTCAAGGACAAGGCCCGCAAGGCCCTGGGTATAGGCGCACCCGAGCAGGGCGCCGACGATGACGAGGCCTTTGAGAAAGAAATCATAGGCGCGTCCACCAACAAGCGCGTGAACGCGGGCCTGCTCACATATCCCACCCTCATGGCCGTAGACATCCTCATCCAGAAGGCCACGAAGGTGCCCGTGGGCAAAGACCAGGAGCAGCATCTCGAGCTGACGCGCCGCTTCGCCCGCCGCTTCAACTCCTTCTACGGTGTGGATCTCTTCCCCGAACCCTATAATTTCAACTTCGACGGCAAGCCCGTGAAGGTGCCCGGCCTCGACGGCAGCGGCAAGATGGGCAAGAGCGAGGGCAACTGCCTCTACCTCGTGGACGACCCCAAGGTGCTTCGCAAGAAAGTGATGCGCGCCACCACCGACGAAGGCCCCAAGGAGCCGAACTCGCCCATGAGCGAGCCCGTGGCCAACCTTTTCACGCTTCTCGAGCTCACCAGCACCCCCGATGTGGTGAAGCACTTCCGCGACGCCTACGCCGACTGCTCCATCCGCTACGGCGACCTCAAGAAGCAGCTGGCCGAGGATATCCTGGCCGTGACCACTCCCATCCGCGAGCGGGTGAACGACATCCTGGCCGACGAGGCCTATCTGCGCCGCGTTGTTGCACAGGGCGCCGAGCGCGCGCGCGAGCGTGCCGCCGCCACTCTGGGCGAGGTGCGCCGCATCATGGGCATACGCGGATTCTGATGCGTGGCCTCGCAGCCATAATCATCGCCCTTCTGTGCTGCCTGCAGGTGGCGGCAGGGGAGGATGCCGACAGCCTGCGCGCCGCCCTGATGGCGCGCGAGATGGCCATGAACGCTCCCGGCGCGGAGGCAGCCGACTTCAGCATAGAGCTGGCCGACGGCCGCGTGAGCGCCCTGAGCGCGTGGCGGGGAACCCCCGTGCTGCTTGTGCTCTTCGATGCCGACTGCTCCACCTGCGCCGCAGTGCTTCGCGAGCTGCCCGCCGTGGTGCCCGAGGGTCTCGACGTGCTGGCCGTATATGCCGAGCCCGACGACGCCCTGCGCGCCGCCGCGCTGGCCGAAGTGCCCGCCGGCTTCACAGCCGGCTTCGACCTCACCGGCGTCTATGGCGAGGACCTGTATTCCCCCGAATTCCTGCCCGGCGTATACCTGATCGACGCCGCCGGAATCGTGACCGCCCGCGGCGACGACGCGGGCGAAATGGCAGTGGCCTTGCGCAAAATCGCCGAATAACGGCGCCGCGGATGATATTTATTGGCAAAATGTGCCTTCTTCTGCGCAAAAAGTGTTATCTTTGCACGTTGCAATTATTGTAAACAAAGAAACCAATCATCATATGAAGCTTTTACAAGCAAAACTTTCCAAGTACACAGCTCCGCAGGAGGCCAAGGCAGCAGGCGTTTATCCCTATTTCCGCGCCATAGCCTCCGAGCAGGACACCGTGGTCGACATCAATGGCCGCAAGGTGTTGATGTTCGGTAGCAACTGCTACACCGGCCTGGTCAACGACCCCCGCATCAAAGAGGCAGCCATCGAGGCTACCCGCAAGTTCGGCACCGGTTGTGCCGGTTCGCCCTTCCTCAACGGCACCCTCGAGCTCCACAAGCAGCTTGAGCGCCGCCTCGCCGAGTACATCGGCAAGGAAGACGTAATGGTATATTCCACCGGTTTCGGCGTGAACTTAGGCGTGGTATCCGCCCTCTGCGGCCGTGAGGACTACATCCTCTGGGACGAACAGGACCACGCATCCATCATCGAGGGCCGTCGCCTCAGCTTCGCCCAGTCGCTCAAATACAAGCACAACGACATGGAGAGCCTCGAGAAACAGCTCCAGCGCTGCGATCCCGACAAGGTCAAGCTCATCGTGACCGACGGCGTATTCTCCATGGAAGGCGACGTGGCCAACGTGCCCGCCATCGTGGACCTGGCCAAGAAGTACAACGCCACCGTCATGGTGGACGAGGCCCACTCCATCGGCGTGTTCGGCCCCGGCGGCCGCGGCACCTGCCACCACTTCGGCGTGGCCGACGACGTAGACCTCATCATGGGCACCTTCTCCAAGAGCTTCGCATCTCTGGGTGGCTTCATCGCCACCGATAAGGAGGTGACCAACTTCCTGCGCCACCACTCGCGCTCCTATATCTTCACCGCCAGCATCACCCCCGCATCCACCGCCGCCGCCCTCAAGGCCATCGACATAATGATCGAGGAACCCTGGCGCCAGGAGCACCTCTGGGAGATCACCAACTATGCCCTCGACGGATTCCGCAACATGGGTTGCGAGATAGGCAACACCAGCACGCCCATCATCCCCCTCTTCGTGCGCGACAACATGAAGACTTTCGCCATCACCCACGACCTGCTCGAGGAAGGCATCTTCGTGAACCCCGTGGTTTCGCCCGCTGTGGCACCCCACGACACCCTCATCCGCTTCAGCCTCATGGCCACCCACACCAAGGAGCAGGTGACCGAGGCCCTCGAAAAGATTCAGAAAGTGTTCCGCAAATACGGCGTTATAGCCTGATAGCACCGCCGCCCATATCATGCGTGCCGCCTCCGTGCCGGAGAGCGGCACGCGTTGTATTTCGGGGAGCGTATTTTTAGCGCCTGCAATTTGGTCGCGTCGCGAAATAGTTGTATATTTGCGTATGAAGCAGATTGTTAGAATCCTTGCATTTCTCCTTGCCCTCGCCGAAGCCTCCTGCGGCGGCAGCGACATCTCGCGCCGCCTCGACGAGGCGGCATCCCTGATGTGCGACCGCCCCGATTCCGCCCTCTCCATCCTGGCCGCGATCGACACGGCCACCCTCTCGCGCGATGCCCGTGCCCGCCATGCCCTCTACACCATCTGTGCCCGCCACAAATCCGGGGAAGAAATCGATTCCACCTTTACTGAGATGTTCAAGTTGGCGGAAAATCGGTATCTGAATCCGGCAGATATGAGTATGGAGAGCATGCACACCTATTATATAAAAGGTTTGCTTCAACTTAACGATAGTGTGTATGCCAATGCCATAATCAATCTTCTATTTTCAGAAGAGCGTGCTGCAGAATCGAAGGATGATACTCAACTGGGATTAATATACAGATATTTGGCAGATGCGTATAGTGCGCTATGCGATAATGTGACAGCATTGTACTATTCCCAAAAATCGCTTGATGCGTTCACTCGGGCCGATGCACGGGTTTATATACCGTACGCTGTATATGATCTTGCCCGCATGCACAATAACGCGCTTAATTTTGATGAGGCGTTGAAATATGGCAAGGAGGCTTTCAATATTGCCAGCCGTGATTCCGACAGCTTGATGATCGCCGAATCAATTTCTTTAATTGGAATGTCGTATTGCGGCAAGCGTGATTATATAAATGCAAAAGCTAATTACGAACTTTTTGACTCATTGAATCTTCCCTATACCGAGCCTGCGGATATAAGGCTCCGAGGTCTCTCTTATATTAATAACGGAGATTTAAATACGGCGAAGAAATATGCAGAATATTTATCTGAAATTAAATCAGATAACCGCTTGCTGCTGGCAAATATCCTCGAGGTAGAACATGATTATGAGAATGCGCTCGTAATATTGATTAATCTATATACGGAAACCGATGAATCATTGCGTGAGTTATATAAACAAGATGCGTCCTTCATCCTCACACAGCATTATCAGCTTCAGAAGACTGCGGCCCTTAAAATTGCACAAAAGGAACGAAAAGATGCCGCACTCACCATGGTTGTTTGCGCCCTAGCATTAATCTGCATGATTCTATTTGTACTATGGCGGCGAAAAAGGCACGCTTTTGCAGAGATATCTTTCATGCAGCAAATTAAAGGATTATCTGATGAACTTGAATTTTCTCATAGAAATAGCGATTTACTTAATTATCAGCTTGAGCTTGCAAATACTAAGAATGAACTTGCCAAAGTCCGTTCTCAAGAGACCTTAAGCGCTTTGAAAGAGATATTCGCATCCCGGTCGGAATTTCTGAACAAAATATGTAATGCCTATTATGAGGGTAATATCACCACAAATGCAAAAGTGAAAGTGTATCACGAAGCCTTAAAGCATATTGACGAATTGCGAGACGATTCCCGGATGTTTTCCAAAATGGAAGGGATGGTAAATAAATACTTCGATAATTTGATCACGCGCTTGAAGGATTCCCAAATTAAACTGAATGACGACGAAATAAAGTTTTATATATTTGTTATTGCAGGAATGTCCAACTGCTCGCTTGGAGTATTATTTGAAAAAACACCTGAAGCAATTTCCCGTACAAAATACCGGTTGAAATCAAAACTCGCTGCGTATGACGCTCAGCACAAAACCAACTATAGTAAATTTATATAACACGCTATGAATCAGTCCGTCCCATAAGCGGCTGTATCACAGGTTTTTATCTCCCGTGGAATATTTTACACTTGTTAACAATTGTAACACGCTGTTATTCAGTAGCTTGTGGACCGCGGGTGGGATTTTTATTTAATCGTTTTATATGGCTTTCGGTTTATGTTTGCTTAATTTTGCAAAAATAAATTAAGCAGAAAAAATGATATTAAAACGAGTAGTCTTATTAATTCTTATCGCGGGCGTCGCGCTTTACATTAGCGCAGACGAACCCAAAATACAACCGAATGTCGGAGAAATAAAAAAACGCCCTTCCACCGGACGTCATCCCGGCCCCTCAAGCACCTCCTGGAATATATACTATGATGGAGAAAAATTCTCTATCCCCGGGCTCCTTGCCGAGAATGAAAGTGCAACCGTCACAATCCACGATGCCTACGGCACAATAGTATTTCTGGGAGAAATTACGGGTGATGACCCCACAATTGATTTTTCGCCTCAGCCTGGTGTGTACACCATCACATTATTTATTCCGTGCGAAGGTGAATTCTCAGGTGACATACTTATTGTGTAAGACCTCTAACATTTAAATAAACCAATCATGAAAAAATTACTTTTTGCTGCCCTCGCAGCCTTTGGGCTCTGGGCGTGCAGCTCGCAGGAAGAGCCACAAGTGCCGGTACTGAACGAGAGCATGCCGCAGACAGAACTCACCTATGCTCGCACGCCGGAAGAAGCAGTGAACTTTACGCTCGATGCGTATAACCATTTCTATGGTGAATCACGCTCGATTCCTGAAATCAAGAACGTGCGCACGTTCAAATCTCAACAGGGTCGCTCGAGCGAAAACTCCGACACCTCATTCTATGTAGTAAACCTTGAAAATAATGGTGGATATGCTGTGATTGCAGCGAATCCCTATATCGAGCCGGTTCTCGCCATTACTGAAAACGGCAATATCGAATCGCTCGATGATATCGAAAACCCGGGAGCCGCCATGTTTTTCAATCAGTTATATTCATTTCTTCTTCCACCCAATGTAAAACCGGCATTTGGCGACAGTCTCACCGACTTACGGTGGAATTATGATATTGGCTATGGTCCTATTAATGATACAGGTGAAAATGAGTACAGAACTGAAACATACACAGACGACAACAAGAGCGAACTGCGCACGCCCTTTAACTGGGGACAACGTTTTCCGGAGGGAATCTACTGTCCTAATGGTCTTTCGGGATGTACAAATACCGCAACAGCTCTTGTGTTCAGCTACTTTTCATATCCTAGTGAGTTTGACGATTTGCATGGCAATGTTATTTCTGTAGATTGGCCCGCTATTAAATCGCACAAGCAGAGCACCAATGAAAATCAGATGGACGCCTGCACCACAGATGCCGGTCATAAATCATTGGCAAACCTTTGCCGTGCGTTGGGAACACGTAATTTTAGTACCTATTCTATGAATCCATGGGGCACAGGAACGGCATTGGAACCGGCCTATAATACAGTCACGGCTTACTATGGAACAGTTTCCGACATATACAACGGTATGCCATACGCGTATCGGGATATGGAAAGAGGTGTGATTATGGTCTTTGCGTTTGCTATAGATAAATATGGAAGCAAATGTGGCCACACATTTGTAATAGATGGGTTTAATCATCAGGAAATTATTACCGAGACGCTAATGAGAAAGCCCCTGCAAAGAGATTGGACCACAATAAGTAAATCCAGCAGATGGGCCGACTACAACCACGTAAACTGGGGCTGGAACGGCTCGGACAACGGCTACTACAGTATCGGATGCCTCGACCCCAATAATGCCTACTACTACGATGGAAAGAAGGAAGACAGCTCATATACAAACTTCAATATCGAAACCAAATATTTCGTCGTAATCCATCCTTTTGCCCTAAATGCCGACCCCATTCGGCCTTAATGTGCAGCGGAAGGACGGTTTATAATAGAATGTTTGGCCGCAGTTGTCACCTCTAATCCGAGTTTTGCGACAAATTGTTTGCAAATTCAAAATGAATCACTTACCTTTGCAAGCAAACCCGCCCGTTGCGGCGATGCCTGCAAAGGTAATAAACCAATTCACTATATAAACTAAAGACTCTTCCTATGAACAGAAAACTTTCTTCTCTCGCGCTTCTGGCCATCGCTGCCGGCATGGCATCATGCAGCGACGACGGTAATGAGCCCAAGGGCGGTGATGGTCCCGCTGTGTATAATCCCACGGTGATAGAACTCACGGCAGCCGAAAAGGCTTCCGTCTCGGCAGCCAACGACCTTGCCTATAAAACTTTCGGCGAGCTGTATGCTACGGATAAAGAGCAAGTGGTATTCTCGCCGCTGAGCGCGCAGATGGCCATGTCTATGGCCGCCAACGGCGCCACAGACGAGACTCTGGACGAGATGCTGCAGCTGCTCAACCCCGGCGGCGACCTCGACGCTCTCAACTCGCTCTACGGCAAGCTCTACCGCGAGTTGCCTGCATCCGATGCGCGCGCCACGCTGTCGATAGCCAACTCCGTGTGGCACGCCAACAGCTTTACCCTCAAAGACTGCTTCAAGAAGACCGCGGCCGATGTGTACGGCGCTCCGTCCACCGCCTTCAACGGCTCGAAACCCCAGGAGGCCGCCGATGCCGTGAACAGCTGGATCAGCAAAGCCACAAAGGGCCTTATCCCGCAGATGGTATCTGAGCAGGATATGGTGGCGTATCTGATTATTGACGCGCTGTATTTCAAGGCTGCCTGGGCGGAGAAATTCGATAAGGACAAAACTGCAAAGGAGATTTTCAACTGCCTGGACAACAGCAAGTCCGCCGTTATGATGATGCGCAACTGCGTGGAAAGCGCAAAATATGCCCGCCTCGAAGGCATGAACGTGGCCCGTCTCAACTTCGGCAACGGCTCTTTCTGCGTGGACTTCATCGACCCGGTGGGATTCGACAATCCCGGAATGGCCGTAAAGGCTCTGGCGGCCAAACCTGAGGCGCTCGACCCGGCCATGATGCACTCAGATATCAATATGCGTGTGCCTCGCATGAAGTTCGAATATTTCCAGAACCTCGTGGATACGTACGAAGCGCTGGGAATCAAGCGCGCGTTCGGCAGCGGTGCCCAGTTCGGCGCTCTCTCTGATACCCCCACCGTCATAGGCAAGATTCTGCACAAGGTGCAGTTCGAGATGAATGAGGAAGGTTCTGAAGCCGCGGCTGCATCCGTGATCGAGGGCTATGTGGCCTCGGCCGGCCCCTCGCAGATGGAAACGCCCTCGATGGTGCTCGATCATCCCTTCGCCTTCATAATCCGCGAGGCGAGCACCGGCACTATCATCTTTATGGGCGCGGTGAACCGCCTGTGACGTCAGGGGGCGTTGTCAAGTATATATGACCGTGGCGCTTTTTTTGGCATTTTTCTTGTAGATTCCGAATGTTTATTTTACCTTTGCAAGCGAGGCTGGTAAAAAGGCGTATGCTTGCAAAGGTGTTATCTTTAATCTTTAAACCGTTATATGAAAAAGATAAAATTGTGGCTTCCTGTTTTAACACTCGTAATTGCTGCCATAGTATCATGCAGTGAAAGTGATTCGAGTGATATAATATGGGATTTTGTGCCGGTTGAGATGATAGTAAAGGTGCACAATGCAGCTGGTGCCAACCTTCTCGATGCAGATACTCCCGGTAATATTCTCGGCGAAGACATCAGCATTACTTATAATGGAAAGAATTATGATCTTGTGCCAACAGAACCCGGGAGACTGTGGCCCGGCAGATGGTATGGTATTTTTTTGAAGGAGGATGCAGATGGCGAATCATATATTTATATTGGCGAATTCAGCGGCCACGACGGCTATATTTTGTGTGA
Source organism: uncultured Porphyromonadaceae bacterium (assembly GCA_947176585.1). Lineage (GTDB taxonomy): Bacteria > Bacteroidota > Bacteroidia > Bacteroidales > Muribaculaceae > CAG-873. The sequence continues at coordinate 14,590 of CAMWRI010000003.1, read as the reverse complement.
ACTGCACATTGGCGAGAATGTCTACGATCTTGAAGTGAAGACCAAGTACAGCGCAAAAGAGGGAGTAAAATCCCGCGAATTTTATATCAACGGCAAGCTGTCGAAAGGCGACAACCCCTTGCATACTTATGCAATAACCTATAATCCTAAGCGCTGATTTTAAGCCGCGGGGCGTGCCGGAAGGCACGCCCCGTTTTTTGGGGCTCAGCAGCCAATCAAATTCTCCACACAATCTACGGAGCAAAAGAAACGTCCCGCGCCGGGAGGGGCGGGACGTGTCCACATTCAATACTATTTCATATGTTTACTTGCCGGCGCGCCCGGTGTTCTTTTCGGGACGGTGCTGCTTGTGCATGCCTTTGTTCTTCTCGGGGCGGGCGGAAGCAGCCTTCATGTCCTTATGGCCATGGCGGGGTGCCTTTGCATCCATGCCGTGGTGGCGGGGAGCGGAGGTGACCATGTTCTCGAGATACTTCACATACTGCTCGGGAGTGAGGATCTGCTTCATCTTCTCAAGGTCGGCCTTCATCTCGGCCTTGCGGGCTTTCATGCGGCCCTTGCCAAACTCGGCACGGGCATCTTTCTCGGCCTTACGGGCTTCCATGCGTGCCTTGGCCTTATCGGCGCGGAGCTGCTTGATCTTGGCCTGCTGGTCGGCGTTGAGCTGGATGCCGTCGAAAAGCACGGTGGCTTCGAGGCTGTCGGCCTGGGCGCGGTCCATGCAGGGCAGTTCTTTCTTGTCGCAGTTGTCTTTGTGGCCTTTCTTGCAGCAGTCGGGGGCGGTGGTATTGTTCTGGGCCATCACGCCTATGCCGGCGGCGGCGATGAGTGCGAGAGCGAGGGTGGAAAATTTCTTTTTCATGATGTTTTCTGTTTTTGAAGCTTATTGTTTTCGTTTTGTACACTGATAAGACGCCGCGGCGGATAAAAGGTTTATTCCCGTTTGCTTTAATTAACATTTGACAAAACGTCCATTGCGCGCAATTATGGGAATTTTATTATCTTTGTAGTGATTATGAGTACGAATCCCGACATCATAAGGCTGCTGCCCGATGCAGTGGCCAATCAGATAGCCGCCGGCGAGGTGATCCAGCGTCCGGCCTCGGTGGTGAAAGAGCTTGTGGAGAACGCCGTGGACGCCGGTGCCACGAGTATCACCATAGTGATAAAGGACGGCGGCCGCACGCTTATCCAGGTGATAGACAACGGCTGCGGAATGTCGCCGGCCGATGCCCGCATGGCTTTCGAGCGCCACGCCACGAGCAAGATAGCCACTGCCGCGGATCTGTATGCGCTGCACACTATGGGTTTCCGCGGCGAGGCTCTGCCGTCGATAGCCTCGGTGGCGCAGGTGGAGCTGCGCACGATGCGTCCGGGCGACGAGAGCGGCACATGCCTGCGCATATCGGGTTCGCGCTTCGAGGGGCAGGAACCCGTGGCCGCCACGCCGGGCAGCAACTTCATCGTGCGCAACCTGCTGTTCAATCAGCCGGGACGCCGCAAGTTCCTTAAAAAAGACAGCGTCGAGACCGGCCATATCCTGCGCGAATTCGAGCGGCTGGCGCTGGTGAATCCTCATCTCGACTTCACGCTGGTGAGCAACGACGTGACGCTGCACCAGTTGCTGCATGCCACCGAGAAGCAGCGCATAGTGGACCTGTTCGGCAAGTCGCTGGACCGCGCGCTGCTGCCCATATCCACAGCTGCGCCTTTCGTGCGCATCTCGGGATTCATAGGGCTGCCCTCGGCAGCCAAAAAGAGGGGCTATCAGCAGTTTTTCGGGGTGAATGGCCGCAACATGCGTCATCCTTTCTTCCACCGCGCCGTTATGGCATGCTATCAGCCGCTGATAGCCGCCGATGCCCAGCCCAGCTATTTCATAAACTTCGAGGTGGCCCCGGAGAATATCGACGTGAACGTGCATCCGCAGAAGCATGAGATCAAGTTTGAAGACGAAATGATCATACGCGACGTGCTGGTGGCGGCCATCAAGGAGAGCCTCGGGCGCTACAATGTGAGCGGAGCCATCGACTTCGATGTGGACGACGCGCCGGAGATTCCCGCCTTCGATCCCGGGCAGGCGGCAGCATTGCCTGTTGCCGGGCCCGCCGAATTCTACAATCCATTCGATCCCGAGCCCGGCAAGAAACCCCGCAGTGAGCAACGCGCCGATGGCCGTCAGGCGTCAGTGTCTCGTCCCCATAGCGCGCCGGCCGACTGGCAGAAGCTCTACGAGTCGTTCGAGCGCGAGCGTGCCGCGGGGCTAGACGAGGTGCGCGCGGGGGCTATATTCGATGTGCCCGAGAGCAGTGCCGCCGCTCCCGACTCGGCGCTACCACTCATGCCTGCGCCCGAAAGCGCGTCCACGCAGCACTGCATGCAGCTGCGCGGCCGCTATATAGCGATGCCGGCCTCTACGGGGCTGATGCTCATCGACATCCACCGCGCCCACGTGAATGTGCTATACGCCGCCCTTATGACCTCGCGCACGGGGGATGCTCCATCGCAGCGGCTTATCTTCCCGGACACGGTGGAACTCACACCGGCACAGTCGGCAGCCGTGGCTGCCATGACCGATGTGCTGGCCGAGATGGGCTTTGATATTTCTCCGATGGGCGGTAATGCCTGGGCCGTGAACGCCGTGCCGGCATCCGTGGCCGGCAAGAATGTGGACGAAGCCCTTGCGGCCATGGCCGACGAAATCACCGCCACGGGCACTGTGGACCCCTCCTCGCTACGCTCCGGGGTGGCCCTTGCTCTGGCGCGCGCCGCGGCTATGCGGGCCGGCCACGTGCTCGGCGCCGACGAGATGGAGGCTCTTGCCGCCGACCTGCTGCGGCTGCCGTCGCCGGCCTATACGCCCGACGGGCTGAGGGTGATAGCCACGATTGATAATAACTCTATCGACTCGCTGTTTCAATGAGAACGCTCGCCGCAGCACTATTGTCGCTCGTGTGCCTGGTGGCGGCAGCGTTGCCCGGCGGGGGAGCCACGGCAGCCGACGTGGATGATGCCTTGCGGCGTCTCGACGGCGAGCTGCGCCGGCGTCCATTCTACATCGAGCAGCGCCAGCGCAGCATCGACAGTCTGCGTGCGGAGTGCGAGCGTGAGGGCGGCCCATCGCTCGCTATGCTCGCGCATGCCTATGCCGGGTTCAACAACGACTCTGCGCTATTCTACCTGCGCATGGCCGAGAACCGCAGCCGGGGCGCGCAACTGCAGGAGGCACGGCTGCACATAGCGTCGCTACTGCCACTGGCGGGTCTGTTCAGGGAAGCGGAGAACAAACTGGCGCAGGTGGATACCACGTTGCTGTCGGCGGAGCAGATGGAGGCCTACTACGACCATGCGCGCCAGATGTACAGCTATCTGGCGGCCTTCTACGAGCGGTATCCCGATCTCCACACCACCTATTCCACACGGGCAATGGAAATGCAGCAACGGCTGCTCGAAAGACTCACGCCGGGCTCCGACGAATATCTCTATAATGCGGGCGAACTGGAATTCCTGCACGGCGATAATTCGCGAGCGCGCATAATCCTGAACGAACTTCTCGCAAGGCCGGGCATCGACAACACCACCCGAGCACGCGCCACTAATCATCTATCGGCTATAGCCCGGGAGGAAGGCGACACTCTCACGCAGAAGTTCTATCTGGCGGAATCGGCCATCGCGGATATGCGCGCGGCCACCCGCGAAGTGGCTTCGCTGCAGGAGCTGGGAGCCGAACTATATGCCGCCGGCGATATCGACCGCGCGTATGCCTACCTGTCGACGGCCCTGGCGAATGCCGTGGAGTGTGCGGCCGAGATGCGCATGCTCGAGAGCGCGCGGTCGCTGCCCTATATAGAGCAGGCCTATGCCGGCAGAACCGCAGCTTCGCGTAGAAATGCTCTCTGGGCCGTGGCCGTGATGGGGCTGCTGGTGATTGTGCTGATTGCCACGCTGCTCTTTCTGCGCCACGAAATGCTGCGCATGCGCCGCCTGCAGAGGCGACTGAGCGAGGCCAACCACAGCAAGGAAGTATATATCAGTCAGTTCCTGAGCCTGTGCTCGGTGTATATGGACAAGCTCAAGCAGTTCAGTAAACTGGTGACACGCAAGATAGGAGCCGGTCAGGTGGAAGACCTCTACCGCATGGCCAAGAACGGCAAATTCGTGGAGGAGGAGAGCCGGGAGTTTTTCGAGGTGTTCGACAACGCTTTTCTGCACATGTATCCCACATTCGTGGCCGGAGTGAACGCCCTGCTGCGGCCCGACGAACAAATAGAGCTGCCATCCCCCGGGCGACTGAACACCGACCTGCGCATCCTCGCGTTCATGCGTCTGGGCATTGAGGACAGTTCCAGCATAGCGCAGGTGCTCAACTATTCGCTCAACACCATCTATACCTACCGCAACCGCATGAAAGCCCGTGCCATCAACCGCGACACTTTCGAAGCCGACGTGATGAAGATTTCATGACGCTATCCTTGAAAAACACTCGCGCAAAGGCGCAGAGTTTTAATCAATTATCTGCGGCTTTGCGCGATTATGCGAGTTAATGGCCGGCGGCCTCGAACCGCTCAGCGCTCCATAAGGTAGCGCTCGGCATCGAGAGCTGCGCGGCAGCCCATGCCCGCAGCGGAGATAGCCTGCTGGTACACGGGGTCGGCCACGTCGCCGGCGGCGAAAACGCCGGGCACATTAGTTGCGGTGCCGGGTGCCTTTACCTTGATGTAGCCACCCTCGTCGAGTTCCACAGCACCCAGGAACACCTCGGTGTTGGGCTGGTGGCCGATAGCCAGGAAGAAGCCGTCGATCGCGATGTCGTAGAAGTTCTCATTTTCGGTGCCGCTGTGTGTGGCCAGATGAGCGCCTTCCACCACTTCTTCGCCGAAGAGGCCCATGGTCACGGTGTTGAAAAGCACTTCAATCTTGGGATTATCGGCCACGCGCTGCTGCATCACCTTGGATGCACGCAGATATGGCTTGCGCACAATCAGATACACCTTTGCGGCGAGGTTGGCCAGATACAGGGCTTCCTCGCATGCGGTGTCGCCTCCGCCCACCACAGCCACGGTGCGGCCGCGATAGAAGAAACCGTCGCAGGTGGCGCATGCACTTACGCCCAGACCCTGATACTTGCGCTCGTCGGGCAGCCCCAGGTAGCGGGCTGCAGCTCCGGTGCAGATAATCACGCTGTCGGCGGTGTACTCATCGCCATTGGATAAGGTCACGTGCTTCACGTCGCCTGTGAAATCCACTTTCGATACCAGGCCGGAGCGGATTTCCGCGCCGAAACGCAATGCCTGTGCGCGCAGGTCGTCCATGAGCTTGGGGCCCTGCACGCCATCGATATATCCGGGGAAATTTTCAACCTCGGTGGTGGTGATAAGCTGTCCGCCGGGTTGCGGGCCCTCTATCACTACTGGGCTCAGCATTGCGCGGGATGCATATATGGCGGCGGTGTAGCCGGCGGGGCCGGAGCCTATGATAAGGCATTTGGTGTGGATGGGGGTCATAATTCAATTCTTTTTTGGGGCGACTAATCTGGAGCTATCAAGATTAATCGGGAGTTATTATCTTAAATCAACGATTTCATAGCCGGGGAGGTCGGAGGCCTTGAAGCTGAAAGTGGCGCGGGGCTGCTTGGGCAGCGTGCGGCAATCGCTCACCGTGGCCGAGGCAGTGGCTCCGGAAGCCATCGTCACCACTATGCGGCTCGGCCAGTGGGTGCGGGTGTCGATGCTCACTACGGCGCGCCGGATATCCGAAGCGGCCGCATTGCGCGGTGTGAGTTCCACTTCGCGCACTTCTGGCTTCGCACCCTTGGTCTGAGGGAGCAGGCGGCAGTTGTAGCGGCCGGCGTATCCGGATATTATAGCAAAGGGATTGCCGGAGAGCAGTTCCTCGGCAGTGGGCTCCGTCACGTTCACTTCCTTGAGGGTGGCCAAAGCCGTCCACTGGGTGCGCCCGTCGAACCATATTTTGAATTCGGGCGACGTGAGGCGGAAGCTCTCGCGGGCCATCACTATGCGGCCGCTCAGTTCCTCGCCCTGCACTGTGCGCAGGGTGAAGCTCGCGCTCACGGCAGGCGGGCCGAACAGCTTGGCCGAGCACTGCTCCAGCAGCGACGCAGCCGTGGGAGCGGCACCTGCGGCAAACGCACAGAGCATCAGGATAATGAATGTGAACTGCTTTTTCATGCTATTATAACACCCGAAGGCTATGCATTGTTGTTGATAATTTCCTCTACGGTGATTCCATCCACGAGAATCGCGCGGGGCTTGGCGCCGCATGCCGGGCCAACGATGCCTGCGGCCTCCATCTGATCCATGATTTTGCCGGCCTTGTTGTAGCCAATGCCGAAACGGCGCTGGAGCATCGAAGTGGATGCCGTGCTTTGGGTGACGATGAAACGGGCGCATTGGTCGAACATGGCATCGCGCTTGCTCAGGTCCACCATGCCGCTCATATCGCCGGCGCCTCCGCCCTCCTGCGGGATTTCAGGCAGGAGATACGGCTCGCTGTAGCCCATCTGGTCGTTGATGTGTTCCACGATGGCTTCCACTTCTTCAGTCTCGATGAGGGCGCACTGCACGCGGGTCATCACGCTGTTGTGGCTGAAGAGCATATCGCCGCGGCCTATGAGGCGGTTGGCGCCCGGGCTGTCGAGAATCGTGCGGCTGTCCACCATCTGCGACACCTTGAAGGCTATGCGTCCCGGGAAGTTGTTTTTGATCATGCCGCTGATCACATCTGTGGAGGGGCGCTGGGTGGCTATGATCATGTGCATACCCACAGCACGGGCTTTCTGGGCGATACGCGCGATGCTGAGCGACACCTCCTTGCCTGCCTGCATGATAAGGTCGGCAAACTCATCCACCACCATCACGATATATGGCATGAAGCGGTGGCCGTGTTCGGGGTTGAGGCGGCGCTTCATGAACTTGTCGTTGTATTCCTCGAGGTTGCGCACCTGCGCCTGACGCAGAAGCTGGTAGCGGTTGTCCATCTCGATGCACAGCGAGTGGAGCGTGGCCGCAGCCTTGAGGGGATCGGTCACGATGGCCTCTTCCTCGTCGGGCAGCTTGGCTATGTAGTGGCGCTCCAGCTTGCTATAGAGACTGAACTCCACCATCTTGGGGTCAATAAGCACGAATTTCAGTTCGGCCGGATGCTTCTTGTAGAGCAGAGATGCCAGGATGCAGTTGAGGCCCACTGATTTACCCTGACCTGTGGCACCTGCCACGAGCAGGTGGGGCATCTTGGCAAGGTCGGCGATGAAGATGTCGTTGCTGATGGTGGCACCCATGGCCATGGGCAGCCGCATGTTGCATTCGCGGAACTTGCGCGAGGCAAATACGTTGCGTATCGACACTATCTGCGGGTCGCGGTTGGGCACCTCGATACCCACCACGTCCTTGCCCGGGATGGGAGCGATGATGCGGATACCCAGCGCCGAGAGACTCAGGGCTATATCGTCTTCGAGGCGCTTGATCTGGGCGATGCGCACGCCCTCGGCGGGCTTCACTTCGTAGAGCGTGACGGTGGGGCCCACCGTGGCCTCGATTCGCTCGATGGGTATTTTATAGTCGAGCAGCGTCTTGACGATGAGGTCCTTATTGGCCGTCTGCTCCTCCATATCCACCACGGGTGCGCTCTCGCGGGCGATGAGAAGGTCCACATCCGGGAAACGGAAATGCGAAAGCTCGGCACGCGGATCATAAGGATCGGAAGCAAGCACATCAGCCGCCGTGCGGGGTGCTTCGTCGTCTTCATCGATGGGAAAGGCCCCGTCGTCGGTATCTGCGGCGCGCACCACAAATTCGGTGCCCTCGCTGTCTGTGGCAACGGTATTTTCTTCGGCGCTGTCATCGTCATCGCCGGCGGGCGATTCGTATTGCCCGGCCGTTTCTTCCTCCGGATCATCGTCGGGCAAATCTTCATCGTCTTCGATATCGTTGATATCGTCTATATCGAAGCCGCGGTCGGCCAGATGCGGCGCGGGGGCCGGTTCTTCAGCATACTCTGCAGCCTCGGTGTCGCGGTCGCTTTCGGGAATCTCGCGCTCCTCTTTGAGCGGATCGCGCGGTGCTCCGGGCCGGTCGTTAAGGTCGCGGGATTCGGTCTTTTGCTCCGGCTCCTGCATCCCGGTGAAGCCTTCGTATTCCTCTGCGGGCTCCACCTCGGCGAGCTTATTGCGGCGCGCACGATCCTCGGCGCGCATCCGCCGCCATTCGTCGCGGCGCTTGGCCACCGCGCCCGACACGCTGCGATAGGCGGCCGTGAGCTCGTTGATGTAGATGCACGCCGCTATGCCAACAAGGCACACCGACACACCCACAGCCAGCAACACATTGCCCACGCTGAAGAGCCATGTGTTCACCTCGCGGCCATGCGCGCCGCCCCAATGCACATATGTGTTAGTGCCGTAGAACACCAGGCCTAGCACGATGCTGAGCGATATGGCCGAGAACAGACACTTGGCCGTGAGCGACCAGAAATTGATTTTCATCCATCCCAGCAGTCCGGCGGCCACCAGGCCCAGCCAAAGCGCTATTACGAAAGCTCCGGCTCCGAGGCCGTCGGCAAATAGCCACTGGCTAACTTTGGCTCCCAATGGACCTCCCACGTTCTGCACCTCGGTGCCCTGGGCCGCCATCTGGGTTACCGAGCGTCCTTCGATGGCGCTTTGGTCGGCAGCGCCGTCGTAGAGGTGGCTCACGGTGAAGGCAAGCACCAGCAGGGCCACCACAAGGAGCACCACGCCGAAGGCACGGTGCGTACGTGTATCGGCAAGGAACCTCAGCCACGCGGGACGTCCGCCCGCTGCGGGTCGCTTGGGCCGTGCCCCGGGGCGCACGTTGTTGTTGCCGCCCCTGTCACGGTTGTTGCCGCCGCGGTTGTCGGCGGAGGGTGCCGGACGTTCCTGCGCACGACGTGTATCGCCGCGGTGCTGCTGCGCTCTGTCGGCCGGGGCGTTGTTGCGACGAGCTCCGGGCCGCGGCGACGGCTCGAAGCCGTCCATGCTTATGTCTATATCGTAGTCGTTGTTGCGTGAAGGCATATTGTTTTTGCTACAGGCTGTTGTAATAAGCGATTTCGGCGCGCGGGTCAGAGGCGCGGAACACTCCCGTGCCGGCCACCACGGCATCCGCACCGGCGGCAAGCACGGCGCACGCCGTCTCGTGGTTGATGCCGCCGTCCACCTCGATGAGCACAGGCGCCGTGGCCTCGTCGATGAGGTGGCGCAGGCGTTCGATGCGTCCTATGGTGGCGGGAATGAAGCGCTGGCCGCCGAAGCCGGGGTTGACGCTCATGAGGAGCACCATGTCCACATCGTTGATTATGTCGCGCAGCACTTCCACAGGCGTTGCCGGGCACAGCGTCACAGCCGGCCGCATGCCTGCGTCGCGGATGGCCTGGACGGTGCGGTGGAGATGTCTGGCAGCCTCGAAGTGCACGTTCATATATTCGGCGCCCAGGGCGGCCACCTTGTCGATCCACAGCTCGGGCTGCTCCACCATCAGATGTACGTCGAGCGGTTTGCGGGCCACGCGGCTCACGGCCTCGATCACAGGAAAACCGAAGGAAATATTTGGCACGAAGCGGCCGTCCATCACATCGAGGTGCAGCCACGATGCATCGGAAGTGTTGACCATTTCGACCTCGCGGCCCAGATTCAGAAAGTCGGCAGCGAGAAGAGAAGGAGCTACTATCATTTTGATTCTTTCTTTTTGAGTGCATTATAAGCGATAACGCCCACGCAAGCGGCCAGCAGAGCCATGCCTGCCCACGACAGGTAGCCGTTGTAGCGCTCCACCTGCTCGAAGAGGGCGCTCAGGGGCACTGTGCGTCCAAGCCACCATCCGAGAGCGGCGAGCACGGAATTCCACACTGCGGCACCCAGCGCCGTGTAGAGCACGAACGAACCGATATTCATCCGTGCCAGTCCGGCGGGGATGCTGATGAGCTGGCGCACGGCCGGTATCAGTCGGCCCACGAAAGTCGACACCGCGCCGTGTTTGTCGAAGTATTCCTCGGCATGCTGCACCTTGTCCCGGTCGAGCAGACAAGCGTGGCCCACGCGCGAATCAGCGAAGCGGTAGACCAGCGGACGTCCTATCCACAAGGCCAGCAGGTAGTTGGCCATTGCACCGGCCACAGCGCCGGCGGTAGCCGCGAGCACCACGCCCGCCACGTTCATGTCGTGGCCCGGCTGGGCGGCAAGGTAGGCGGCAGGGGGCACCACCACTTCCGACGGGAAAGGGATGAACGAGCTCTCGATCATCATAAACACGAACACCAACAGGTAGTTGGCATTCTCGACAAACCATCCGAAAAACTCGGCGGCGTCAAACAAAGCAAGAGGCAATATCAGTTGGGTCATTATCGCGATTTTTCTATACCGCAAATTTACAACAATAAATCGAAAGCCGCGCAGTGTTTACAAACAAAAATCGCGGATTTTTTCCATTTTTTCTGTGATACCACTAACTTATTTTATTAATTTCCCTAAGGCTTGCAAACGTGGTACTTTTTGAGCTTTAAATAGAAAATAGCCAAGTAATCCGCACAAAAAGAATGTAACGGATATAACGTGCAATTTATCGTAATTATACGGTGAATGACATTGGAGCAAGTATACAAAAACAATAACGTACATATGCGTGAAATAAATCCACGCACTTTCGATGCGCAAAATTCCCCATATTTTAGTTTGTGGCAGTTGTGCGCGCATACCTAATAGCATAAACGCCATACCTCCAATAATTTCACTAAAAGGAATATCAATCTTATACATCACTATACTTAATGGCACAAGGATAAATATACTCCAAAAGTATTTATCCACCTCCCTAACACGACTGAGCATCAACCCGCACAATGCATATATACCTGCACTTAATACTCTGCTATATGGAGGTTGCATAAGATAGAGTAAAAATAGAATAAGAGCCATAATGTGCATTTTACGAACATTATTTATTGAATAAGATGTGCAAATGCAATATATGCCAAGCGAATATACAAACCAAAGAGGCCAAGCCAGAGGTGATTCTCCATTAATTACGATAGAAACACCGTAATCCCACAATGCTTGCACATAAGTTACATTCCCCCAGTATTTATAAATAGCCAAAGGAAGATATATAAGTAACCACACGCCATATATTTTTATCAAATTTTCACCTCGATTGAGATAATATTTTTGGGTCTCATATATGGATAATTCATGTGTATTACGTCCCATTAAAAATCCTGAAGCCATAAAATAAAAAGGCACTGCCTGTCTTATTAACCATTCCACATACCAGGGTAATGTCCATTTCTCAATTCCACATAGATGTATTGTAACTACCGCATAAGCCATTACATACTTAAGAAGATTAATGCCGTTGTATTGAGGTTTATTTTTATGATTGCTTCCGGCCACCATATTATTAATTTTAAGCTGTGTAGCTTTATTATCAATTTTACTTAGGATAATGTACAAATATAGCCAAAAAATACTGACAAAAATATTAATAATTAGTGCAACTTTTTCTTCAACTTAAGGGTCAATTTATACGTTATTATTTCATGAATCCTCCTCTTCGAATATTATACATCTTTATAATGCTCGCGATGCCATGCTTGTCGTGGGCTGCTCCAAGGCACGAAGCCTTGAAGCATACCAAAGATGAACGCCATGAACTGTCATTGAAGAAGTTCATGCCTGCACCCGAGCAGTCGCTCAACATTTTGGGCGCAGAGTTGCGGGAACTGGTGAAACATCCGCTCAACGCCCGCTGCGAGGTGAGCCTGTCGTCTGTAAAATCCTGGCGCCCGCTCGAGCACTATGGCGACAACGACAACAAACTCCGCGTATATAATCCCCGCCTCGGTGTAGCCCTCAGCTACCGGTTCTGAGACTCGCAGGTGCCGCAATTATCGTCCTATGGCATATTTGGTGGAGTGCACGCCCTGGCGCAGGATATAGATGCCGGCGTTGAGGGCTGCTTCGGCTGCGGCTAATGTGCGGAATGTGCCGTGGCTGCGGCCGGTCATGTCTATAACCTCCACGGGCTGAGTGGGATCCACGGCCTGCCCTGCATCTACAAGGGCATCATCTATGCCGCTGTCGTCCGGCACGGATGTGATGGTCACGCTCTGGCATCCCACGGGCACTGTGAGCGCCAGCGAGCCGCCGCCATAGTTAGTGGTAGTGGTCTGGCCATTGGTCTTCACCTCCACTTTCCAGCCTTTCACGGTGATGCCGCTTTCATGCTCGCCCTGCACGCGCAGCACACGGCCCTGGAAATACTTGCCGTCGAAGGAGCGGCCGCTCAGGGGCACGTTGTTCACGGTGAGACGCACGTCGTCGGTGCGGCCGGCATCGATGGTCACGGGGCGCGGAGTGCCCAGCTGGTAATAGTCGGCCAGATGGTCGTAGAAGAACTTCGTGCGGTTCGTCACCCACGTCTTGGCGTTGTTGAATTCCATGTCGTAGTTGGGCCACCACGGGTTGAAGAGCTGGCGGTGGTGGGGATATTCATAGTCTATCTTGTCGCGCATCTTCTGCATCTGTGCGATAGTGGAGGGACCGTTAAGGAAGTCGCCCATATACACCGCGCAGCGATCCACAAACATGGTGCGGAACTCCTCCACGTCCATCAGCCTGCGGAAGAGGCGCGTGTGGTCGCTGCCATTGGCCCATGCGTGGTCGGCGTCGAAGTCGGGGTTGTATATCCAGTTGAACGTCTTGTAGTTGTAGGGAGCACCGTAGAGGCCCATGCCGAAGTCGGTGTCTTTGGCCACCCAGCGCCAGCGGCCTCCCTCGGCCTTCGGACGCCACATCACGATATTGTTGCCCGGGAAGTCCTTGTTGTCGTAGAAAAGGTCCATGATCATCAGGTTGGCGAATTCGCCGGTGTCCATCCACTGCTCGTATTCCTCCATGGTGTGACCCTGGCCCGAATAGAACTCCTTGAAGGCGTTGAAGTTGTCCCAGTCGCCCTCCTTGAGCTCCCACCAGTTCTCAAACATGTCGATGTCTTCCTCGCCGTCGTAGAAGGTGTAGATATGGTCTTCGTTGCTGCGGGTGCGTATGTTGAGCATGCCTTTGTATTCGCCGTTCAGCATGAATATGGCCGGTTGCCAGGGCTGCCAGTCCAGGTCGGCGTGCGAGCCCATCATGTGCTGGATGAGTGCGTCGCGGAAGTAGAGATAGTCGAAGTCGTTGCCTGCGTTGCGCAGCTCTATCGACTTCCAGTCGGTGAGGCCGGGGGCATCCTCGGGGAAAAACTCATGCTCGAAGCGCTTGACGCCAAAGCGTTTGTTGGCGTAGAGCACCCGCGATTTCAGTGCTGCGCCGCGCGATGCTCCGCCCTTCACGCGAGTTTCGCACAGTTGGTTGACAACGGCCTCGCCGCCGGGTTCTTCGAAAATTTCCAGGTTCACGGGGCGGCGCCAGTCGTAGTTGTAGTTGTGAGTATTGGGGTCGCTGCTGTAGGTGCCGTCCACGTAGATGCCTATTTTGTTGTCGTAGAAATACCCTGCAGGGCACACCATCGACACCACCGGTAGTGTCATGTCGCGCGGGAAGAAGATATAGCTCTGCACCGTGGAGCGAGGCGACATCCAGCCGTCGCAGAACAGGCGTGCACGCACCACGGTGGTCTTGTTCACAACCAGTCCGTTCACGCATTCGCGGCTGTAGGCGGTGGGTTCGGTGCCGTCGGTGGTGAAGCGCACCTTCGTGCCCTCGGGAGCGTCGTCGGGCGCAGTGATCGAGAGCGTGAAGCTCTCGCTGCCCACTCGGCCCGGGGTGCTGAACACTGGCTCCGGGAGTATCTTGCTCACAATCCGGCCGCAGTTGGCTGCGCCGGGCGTGGGCACGTCCTGATATCCCCAGTCGCCGGTGCCGTCCTCTGCACGGCCATAGGCTATATTCGGCGCAGGCTGCTTCTTCATGCCCTCGAGGCGGTCCACCACGTCATTGCCTTTGAAGAGATACACGGCGCCGTCCTTGCCTGATTCCAGGCGGAACGATGCGTGCAGGCCCTTCTCCTCCTTGTCGCAGTACACCACCACGAATTCGCCGGGTTGCACCGTGCGTTGCGGCAACTGATATGCCTTCGAGCGCTTGTCCTTTACGCCCAGGGCATAGTCCGAGAGTTGTTCGGCCTGCGTGCCGGCATTGTATAGTTCCACCCACGAGTCGGGAAATTCATTGAGGTCGTCCATTATGCAATCGATATTCGACTGCATCAGTTCGTTCATCACGATTTGGGCCTGCGTGCCGGCGGGGATAATGGCCGCAACGGCTGCAATTGCTGATATGACAGTGTGTTTCATGATATTCTATTGATACGCAAAAGTAGCAATTACACTCCGATTCCACAAATTTTTCCGTCATAATCGCTCTTGACCCCAATATTATTCATGTCTTAGCCACCTGCCCAATGCTCAACGCCGGCGAATGTCGCATCATCGCGTTTGCGCTTTGCCTGCAAAGAAATCCGCGACTGCTGCATCTTCAAAGTCAATGACCTTGAAGTATTCCTATAAAAAGCCTATTAAACTTTTTCATAATTGAAACGTCAAAATTTATACAGACCAA
>CAMWRI010000002.1 GCA_947176585.1 uncultured Porphyromonadaceae bacterium | reverse complement strand
TATTGCTGTCCGATAAAAATATTTGAGGAGGGGAAAAATTAGGGTCGAATCCATTTGCAGGATTCGACCCTTTTTGTTTAGTTTGTGTTCGCCAAAACATATTCTAAACTATGCGCAAAAATAGTCATTTTAGCGGACAGCCGCTCTATGGTCAGGTAATAAAATTGCTTGATAAGTCAAAAATTCTCGCTTATAGCCGAGAAAATGGAGGAGAGAGATACACAAAACGCTTCAACTGCTGGATCCACCTGGTAGTGATGCTATATGCTGTTATCCTCCGCTTCGACTCATTGCGGGAGATAACATCCAGTCTGCTTGCTGAGACACGTAAACTGGCACATCTGGGTATCACGTTCAAAATCGGACGCAGCACACTGGCCGATGCGAACAAGAGGCGTCCGGAAGCCATATTCGAGGCCATATACCGTGATTTATACGGCACTTACCGCCATGTTCTTTCCTCGGACAGCAGGAGCGACAAGACCCCGAAATGGATGAAACGTCTCCAGATCATAGACTCCACGACCATCACCCTGTTCTCCAACCTGCTTTTCAAGGGTGTCGGTCGCCATCCTAAAATAGGGAAAAAGAAAGGGGGCATCAAGGTACACACGGTCATCCATGCCAACGAGGGCGTGCCGTCTGATATAAAGTTCACCTCGGCGGCTACAAACGATTCTTTCATGCTCAAACCGTCGACCCTTTGTAAAGGAGACATCGTGGCTATGGACAGGGCGTATATTGACTACGAAAAGTTTCAGCAGCTTACAGAGCGTGGAGTCATATATGTTACAAAGCTCAAGAAAAGCCTGAAATACACTGTCTTGGAAGATATGATGTACCAGACCAAGGATGGTCTTATGGAAGTCAGAATACAAGTAGTGGAGTTTACCAAACAGCTAAAAGGAGGTGAGACCATCAGACACAAGGCTCGGATAATCACTCATGTCAATGTAGAAAAACACAAGCTGATCCCCTTGCTGACCAACGATATGGACTCAGACCCTGACGAAATCATCGAGATATACCGTAAACGGTGGGAGATAGAACTGCTTTTCAAGCAGATGAAACAGAACTTCCCGCTGAAATACTTCTACGGCGAGAGTGCCAACGCTATCAAGATACAGATTTGGGTGACGCTCATAGCAAACTTGCTGCTTATGGTAATGCAGAAAGGGCTCAAACGCCGGTGGAGCTTCTCAGGACTGGCAACCATGGTCAGAATCACCCTCATGTACTACGTAGACTTCTACAGTCTGTTCAATAACCCCGAAAAGGAGTGGGAAATTATACTTTCCGAAGCATCAGGAGCCCCTCCGATCCCATCTCTTTTTGACTGAGGGGGCTTATAAATCGAAAAAACAAACTCGAGCACCATAAATTCAGTGTTCGAGCCTTGCTTTATGAGTTGATAGGATTTTTATCGGACAGCAATATAAGATTTATAAGACTTATAAGATTTATAAACCTGATAATCAAAAAAAATCTCTGCGGCTCTGCGCGAGATTTCCCTGAATATGCGCGAGATTTCTTATATAAGATTTATTTTTTGTAACTTTGCGTCAAAATTGTCTATGACACACTGCAAGAACCTGCTTTTCGACCTGGGCGGCGTCATTATGGACATCGACCGCGAGCGCTGCGTGCGTTCCTTCCGGCGCCTGGGATTCGAAAAGGCTGCCGAATTTCTGGGCGACTATGGCCAGCAAGGCCCTTTCGGCGATATAGAGGCGGGACGCATCGATGCGGATGCGTTTCATGAGATCGTAAGCGGCCTGATTCCCGGCGGAGCCGACGACGGACGCATCGACCGCGCTTTCAACGCCTTCCTGGTGGGCATCCCCGTGGAACGCCTGCGCGCACTGCGCGAGCTTCGGCGCCGCTACGGAATCTACCTGCTCAGCAACACCAACGAAATAATGTGGCGCGACCGCATCGACCGCGCTTTCCGCGCCGAGGGCCTCGACATCACGGCCTACTTCGACGGCATCGTAACGTCGTTCGAGGCCAAATCGCTGAAGCCGTCGCCCGAAATCTTCCGCTACGCTGCTGAGCACCTGGGAATCAATCCGGAGGAGACAACCTTTCTCGACGATAGCGAGGCCAACGTGGCCGCCGCCCGTGCCCTGGGATTCGGAGGCCTGCACGTGGCTCCGGGACGCGAATTCACCGACATTCTTAAGGAAAACGGCCTGTGATGAAGCAGATGAATGCAGCGGCAGTGGGAATGTTTGACGGCGTGCACCGCGGCCACCGCGACATCATGGACGCCGTGCGCCGTGAGGCAGCCCGCACCGGCGGCCGCCCCGTGATCTTCACCTTCAGGAACCATCCCGTGTCGGTCCTGCGCCCCGCCGACGCCCCGGCGCTGCTCACCACCGCCGAAGAAAAAGAGGCTCTGATCCGCGAATATATGCCCGACGCCACAGTGTGCATGCTCGACTTCGCCGAGATGCGCGGCGTGCCCGCCGCCGAATTCCTGCGCCGCCTGCGCGACCGCCACGGAGTGGCCACTATGGTGATGGGCTACGACAACCGCTTCGGTTGCGACGGCCCACGCGAACGCGGGGCCTACGACGAACTGGGCCGCGAGGCAGGGATGCGCGTGGTGCACGTGGCACCGCGCCTCATCGACGGCGTGACGGCATCGAGCTCCCACGTGCGCGAGCTTATAGCCGAAGGCAGCGTGGACCGCGCCGCAGCCATGCTGGGGCGCAGCTACAGCATAGGGGGACCGGTGGTGCACGGACGCCGCCTGGGCCACACCCTGGGCTTCCCCACGGCCAACGTGCTGCCGCCCGCCTGCCGCCTGCTCCCCGCGCAGGGCGTGTATGCCGCCCTGGCATCCGTGGACGGTGCCGCGGGCGTGCCGGCCATGGTCAACATAGGCGTGCGCCCCACGGTGGACACTTCCGCCGCGCCGGCCCTGAGCGTGGAGGCGCATCTGATAGACGCTCCCGATGCCGATCTCTACGGCCACCGTCTGGAGCTGGGCTTCGTGCAGCGCCTGCGCCCGGAACGCAGATTCGGCTCCACCGACGAGCTGCGCGCGCAACTCGAGGCCGACCGGCTCCGTACCATTGAAATTCTTAGAGCCCGATCATGAAGATAAGTTTTTCTCCCGAAATCGCTGCCGCCGCACCGCAGATGCGGGTGATGGTGGTGGAAGCCGCCGTGCACAACGGCCCCACATCCGATGCCTTGTGGCAGGAAATCACCGCCGCGTGCGCCGCGCTCGAGGGCACTCCCATGGAGGCCGTGAACAAGCGCCCTGCCATCGCAGCCACACGCGCGGCGTATAAGGCCCTGGGCAAGGATCCCAACCGCTACCGTCCCTCGGCAGAGGCACTCGCCCGACGCGCCGTCAAGGGAATGGAGCTGTACCGCACCACGGCGCTCGTCGACCTCATCAATCTGCTCTCGCTACGTTCCGGCCACAGCATAGGCGGCTTCGATGCCGACGCTGTGGACGGCGATGCCATAGAGCTGGGACGCGGACGCGCCGGCGAGCCCTACGCCGCCATAGGCCGCGGCGAGCTCAATATCGACGGCCTGCCCGTGTGGCGCGATGCCACGGGAGGATTCGGCACGCCCACGAGCGACAACGAGCGCACCAAGATGAGCCCCGCCACATCGCGCCTGCTCATGACCGTGAACATCTACGGCACCTCCGAAGCCGGCGATGATGCTTTCGAGGCCGAGATGCGCCGCCTGCTGGAGCAATATGCCGGCGCCACTGATATAAAAATCACCACCCACAGCCCCTCTCGATGAAAATTCTGCGCATATATTCCGACAATCCCGACGGCCGCTACATCTCCGAGGCCGTGGACACGCTGCGCGACGGCGGCGTGATAATCTTCCCCACGGGCACGCTATACGCCCTGGGATGCGACGCCCTCAACCACCGCGCTATCGAGCGCATGTGCGGCATCAAGGGGATAGAGCCGGGGAAGCACCCGCTATCGCTCGTGTGCGCCGATCTGAGCCAGGCCGCGGACTACGTGCGCATCGACAACACCGCATTCCGCACCCTGCGCCACTATCTGCCGGGGCCTTTCACATTCCTGCTGCCCGCAGCCTTGCGCCTGCCACGCATATTCAAGGGACGCAAGACCATAGGCCTGCGAGTGCCCGGCAGCCCAATAGCCCGCGCTCTGGCCGAGGGACTTGGAAATCCGCTGATGTGTACCTCGGTGGCGCTCTCCGACCCCGAGGAAGCCGCCGAGCCTGAAAGCATAGCCATGCACTACGCCAACGACGCGCAGCTGCTGATCGACGGCGGCACGGGCGCCGCGCAGGGCACGGCCATAATCGACCTCAGCGACAGCTCCTCCCCGGAGGTGCTGCGCGATGGCCCCATAGAATTCGAGGGATGACCATAGAGCGCTACACACCGGCCCGCGCCGCCGAGTGGGACGCCTTCGTGGACGCCTCCCGCAACGGCACCTTCCTGCATCGCCGCGCCTACATGGACTACCACGCCCACCGCTTCGCGGACCATTCCCTGATGGCCAGCGATCATGCCGGGCGCCTGCTGGCCGTGCTTCCGGCCCACACCTCCGGCACAGTGCTGGCCAGCCACAACGGCCTGAGCTACGGCGGCTGGCTCATGGCGCAGCGCCGTGTCACGGCTGCCGTGATGCTCGAAATTTTCGGCCTCCTCGCCGAACACATGCGCGGCGAAGGACTCACCGAACTCATCTACCGCCCCGTGCCCCACATCTACCACCGCCAGCCCGCCGAGGAAGACCTGTACGCCCTGTGGCGCATGGGAGCAGCCGTGTGTGCCACGGGAGCATCCTCCACGATCGACCTGCAGGCACCCCCGCTGCTCGACCGAAACAGCCACAACGTGATCAACCGCGCGGCACGCAGCGATGTGCAATTCGGCCCCTCCGAGGCCTGGGACGAGTTCTGGCAGCTGCTCACAGCCGTGCTGGCCGCGCGCCACGACGTGGCCCCCGTGCACTCCCTTCAGGAAATGGAGCTGCTGCGGCACCGCTTCCCCGGCAACATCCGCCTATACGCCGCCACCCGCGACGGGCGCATGCTGGCAGGCATGGTGGTGTACGACACGGGCCGCGTGGTGCACTCGCAGTACATCGCCGCCGGCGACGAAGCCCGCCGCGAGCGCCTGCTGCCCGCGCTATACCACCACGTGATCACCGAGGCCTCCCACAGCGGCGCCCGCTATTTCGACTTCGGCATATCCACCGAGCAGGGCGGCCGCGTGCTCAACGACAGCCTCGACGTGCACAAGGCCCAGGCGGGCGGCCGCTGCACCATCACCCAAGCCTACCGGCTGGAAATAGAGCCGGAGCACCGAGAAAATTTATAAGATTTATAAAACTTATAAGACTTATAAGACTTATAAAAAAAACCTCCCTCGGCACGAAGCCGGGGGAGGTTTCTATAGGGATGTGGCGTGGATTATTTCACAGCCACCTTGGCGATCTTCTGTCCGGCCTTCACCACGTAGATGCCGGCGGGAGCGGCGATGGTCTGCGTGGCGGCTGCTGCACCGTTGAAGTAGAGCTTGCCGTCGGCGGCGGCCACGGTGAGGAGCTTGCCCTCGGCGCCCGTCACGGTGATGGTGCCCTTGCCTGCGGTGATGGCGATGCCGGCCGCGGTAGCGTCGGTTATGCCGTCGTATTCTATGGTCACTGCGTTGGAGGGAGCGGAGCTGCCGATGCTGTAGACAGTCACTACAACGTAGCTGTGCTCGCCGTCGGTAGCTTCGGTGTCGGTGTACTCACACTCGCCCACGGGCTCCTCGGTGATCTTCTCGCCGTCGCGATACACGTCGTAGCCGGCGATGCTCAGGCTTGCCGAGATTCCGGGCACGAAGGTGAAGTCGTCCATCATCAGCAGGAACGATCCGGTGGCGCAGCTGCGCACGGCGAAGCGGCGGCCGCCTTCAGGCACCTCGATGCTGTATTCGGTCCATTCGCCGGGCACGGCCTCCACGGTCTCGCCCACCTTGATGAAGTCGGCTGGATCAACGCCGCCGGTGCTGTAGTACAGCTCGATTTTCTCGGGATATGCGGGCTGATAGCTCTTGGCCCAGAAAGTCACCGTCTGGGCGTGGCCGGAGAGCTCGGGCGAGATGGCCCAGTCGTCGGTAGTTTCGTCGTCGTTGCGATACATGGCCACGAGATACTTATGGCCGCTGTGGGCCTCGAATTTCTCGTTGTAGTCCGAGGAATCCCACACGAAGAACGAAGCCAGGCTGCTTCCGGGCGTGATGCCGGGGATATTACCGTTCTGGAAGCCGCCCACGGCGCTCTGGTCGAGGTCGACGAAAGTCCAGCCTTCATATTCCTGTGCCCAGGAATCGCCATCCTCGAAGTCAACGGTCACGGGTGTACCGGAGGCAGTGAGATCGGGCTCGGTCCAGCTGAGTTCCACACCATCGGCGCCGCTCTCGCCGGAGAGGTCGGTCACGCGCGGCAGCGTGCTCACGCGGGGCTTCACCGTGGCGCCCTCGGCGGTCTCGTCATTATCGGCGTTCTGGTCGCCGCTGTATTTCACCACTGCGGTGAGTTCCACGGCTTCGGTGGCTATGGGGCTCATGGTGATGTCGAAGCTCACAACTGCCGAGTGTCCGGCCTGCAGGCCGCTCATGGTGCGGGTGGCTGCGGCGGTGCCGTCCACGAGCATCTCCACGGTGTAGGATTCCACGGCCTTGACGCCTTCGTTCGTCACCTTGACGGAGGCGGTGTAGGCAGCACCGGCATTCACGTATTCAGGAGCGGTGATGACACCTGCCGAGAGGTCGAAGTCGAGCAGCGAACCTGCGTGCAGGCGGTCGACGAACGTGTAGTAGCTCGACACGGTGGTGGCTGCGATGCGCAGCTGCACGGTCTTGCCGGCATACTGATCGAGGGGAACCACAACGAGGCCCCATTCGTTCTTGGGCGCTACGTCGGCCACTGCCGTGGCGGCCACTTTCTGCCAGTCGTCGGACCCGGCCTCGCAGGCATAGACTTCGATAGTGTTGTTGTCCTGGTCGAGGTCGCCGTAGGTATAGAACGAGAAGCCGGGATTTGTGCAGCCTTCGAGCGAGATTTTGCCCGAGATGAGGCTGGAGGTACCGTTCTCCACGTAGCACTGCATGCCTGCGTAGCCGCCGTCGGAGTCAAACGATGTCATGCCGCTGATGCTTGCATCGGTGTAGATGGTCCACCGGGCATTGGCCGTGGCATAGTTCACGCCCCACACATAGGAGGGACTGCCGGCCTCGAAGCTTTCGTCGAGACCCGGATAGGGGGTGCCCACGGCGGCTATCTCGGTGGCGGCGCCGTTGGTACCGCCCTTGGTGTCGGAGTAGACGGCATACTGCACGAACTCCTGATCACCCTCTTCCACGGCGCGGAAGGTCACGGAAGTTTCGGTGAGGTCGGTCTTGAAGTCCACCCAGCCGTAGTCGTCCTCATATTGTGCCAGGCGATAGGTCACCAGCGCGGGATTGATGGGCTGCCCGTTGCGGTCGGTGGTCACGGCATCCCAGCTCACGGTGATCACACCGGGCTCAGCGGCGGATTCCGTGATCTTCAGGCCGGTGGGAGCGGCGGGAGTGTCGATACCCACGAAGGTGCTCGTGGTTTCGGGGCTGCCTGCGCCTTCTTCGTTGGAGGCCACGGCGGTGTAGGTCACGGTGCCGCTCTCGCCCACTTCGTCCACGAAGCTGCACTCCTGGCCGGGCTGCACGGTGGTGAAGGTCTTCACGGTCTCGCCGCCGCGCATAACCTCGATCTCGGTGATCGACGAGAGGGGATCGCCGTCCTGGGTCACGGTGGGAGCCTTGAAGCTCACCGTGGTCTTGAAGGCGCCGTCGGGGTCGGTGAGGGCCTTGAAATCGGTCACGAGGCCGGGGGCGGCGCCGCTCACGGCGGCCGCGATGCTAAGGTTGTCGATATAGAGCCAATAGCTGTCGGCATCGCTCATGCCGTGGATGCCTATGTAGTAGGTGCCGGTGATGGCGGGGGTGATATAGTCGCCCAGCTCCAGCGAGGTATATGCATAGGTCGCGCCTTCCAGGTCGGTGGGCGGCACCAGGGTCTCGGTCATGCCGGCCACGGTGGGCTGCATGCCCCACTTGGCCTCCACGCGCTCGTCGTAGAGATTGGTCGAGGCCTCGAAGGTCACCTTATACGACTTGCCTGCCTCCATGCGTATGCCGGGAGTGATCATCCAGTCGTCCATGTCCACGTAGGAATTGTACTTCATGCGTGCATGGCCGCCGTCCACATCCCACACCGTTCCGTCGCCGTTGCCGTCGATGATGGTGAAGCCCTCGAGCGAGGCTGCATTGTCGAAGCTGTTGCTGTAGGGCGGACGGATGGATCCCAGAGCGATGGCGTTTGATGTGGCTGCCGCGCTGCTCAGGTCGCCGCAGTGGGCCACCACGGTGTAGTAGTACTGCGTGAGCGTGGCGGGTTCCTCCACTGCCTCGCTGAAGGTGGTGGCTGAGCCTTCATATACCACTTCGTCGTCGGGGAAGCGCGTCACGGTATAGGTCACGGCTGCCGGGTCGATATGGCCGATACCGCCCACGGTGGCGGCCACGGGCGTCCAGCTCAGCTGCATCTGCCCGTTGAAATAGCTAAGGGTGGCCACGGTGGTCACGGGCACGCCCATGCCCACGTAGGTCGTGGTCTTGGCCGCCGGCCCTGCGCCGGCGGCGTTGCTCATCACCACGCTGAAGGTGTACTCGCCGCTGGCGGCAAGAGTCACGGGCACGGTGAGGGTCTCGCCCCACGAGGCCGAACCGCTGCGGATGGTCATGCCCTCGATGCCCACCTCATAGCTCAGCGCTCCCGTGCCGGGAGTACCGTCGAAGGTGGTGGCGGGAGCCGTGAACTGCAGCGTGCCGCTGAAGGAGCCGGAAGCGAAGGTAGCGGTAAGGTCGGTGGCAGTGTCGGGCGCGCCGGGCTCGGCCAGAGGCAGCTTCACGAACAGGCCCTGCACCTGCTCCTCGCCGGGGAAGGTGCCCAGCAGCGTGGCTGCGCCGGTGGCGAGGTTCACCTCACACAGGTGTGTCTCCTCCTCCCGGCCGGCGGGAGCCAGCGGGCACACCGTCCAGAACATGCGGCCGGAGCGGGTGTCGATCGTGGCGGAACCGCTGTAGTAGGGATACATGCCCGTGCTGCCCACCAGCGTGGGCTCGGCCGTGAGCTTGTTCAGTTTATAGAGATTGCCGGGCTCGGCCAGGTCGTCGCCGCTGTATTGGTCCACGGCGTAGAGCTGACCCTGCGCGTCGCAGGCCAGGCCACTCCAGTAGCCGGGCAGGTCGCCGACCACAGTGTTGGTTATGCTCGTCTCGGTGATGGCCACCTTGAGCAGCTGCACCGACGTACCGGCCTCGTTGATGCCCAGAGCGTAGATGATGCCGCTGGTGGGGTCGCCGGCCATGTCGAGATAGATATTGTCTTCATCGCCGCTGAAATGGTTGATTTCCTCGCCCGTCTCCACGTCGTAGAGATACACCGTGACGATATCCATGCCGAAGAGCGTGAACACATCGATGCAGTAATACACGCCGTTGAGAGCCGCACCGCCGGCACGGGCGAGCACGCCGCGCTCGAGCAGCGAGATCGATGCATCCTCGGCTATGCTGTAGAGGCCAAGGGACGTATCGTCGTCGTAGGAATAGGTCACGCTGCCGCGCAGCTCGGGGAATTCAGCTCCCGCTGCTGCACGCAGCCCCCGCGGGGCCTTTCTGAGACCGGTGGCCCGTATAGCCTGTTTCAGCGACGGAGTGGCGCCGGGGCGGTGGCTCTTGCGTGCCTCCGGCACATTCAGGGCACGCGGCGCTGCAGGCGTTACCCTGTGGGAATCTTCAGTGCTTTTTTCTGTGAGCTTGCGATAGTTCTGAGCCTGCGCCTGCGGAGCAAGAAGCATGGCAAGCGCCAGAACGGCTGAGCCCACGAAAGAGATTACTTTTTTCATAAATAAAATGATTGGTTGGATAGCGAGCACAAAGATAGCAAATATTTTCCAAAAGCAAGCGTATCATAGCAAATCTCGCGCATATTCAGGGAAATCTCGCGCAGAGCCGCAGAGAAATTATATAAGATTTATAAGAATTATAAGACTTATAAGATCTCTAAATCTTATAATCAATATAAAAATCTCTGCGCCTCCGCGCGAGATTTCCCCGGGATAGGGCGCGGATTTTGCTGCGCTGCGCGAAAAAAAATCGCGGCACCGAACCAATCGGTGCCGCGACACGGTAGTATGAAGCTATTCTATTATATGCTTAGAGGACGCGATTCTGTTTTTTGTACTCGCGAAGGTGAGTCTTGGCGTTCTTAACACCTCCGGCTTTCTTGGCGAGATGCTTGGAAACCTTGTGCATGACGGGATTGAACATCTGCGCTTTCACGCAGCTTTCGAGACGCTTCATGGCAACCATAGCAGGAGCGGAGGCGCCTGCTCCGGGAAGTTGGAAGAGAGACGGACAATACTGTTCTTCGTCGCTGTAAGGATTGGTGTTATAGAAGCTATAGCCGCAATCGTCGATATCAGGAGCAGCATCGCTGAGCTTAGTGGTGACTCCGAACGTAGGTATCTGAATCACGATCATGCCGTTTTCAACAAAGTTGTCGGCACCTTCGTCCACGATGTCGTTGTAGTTATATCCCATAGCTGCCATTACATCACCGAAAGATGTAACCCAGTAAACCTCAGAATAAGACTGGCCTTTACTATCTGTGCCTGCGCTGTGGAAGCCGGTACACTGGGGCAGAATGCTCACCATATCGGGGTTGCGGGCGTCAATCACGAGGTTGTAGTCCTTGTTGGTAGTATTGGAATTGAGCGAAGCACCGGGATAGCTATCGGAAGTCCAGGGTTTTACTACGCGATAAACTCCGGCATTCTCTATATTCTCCTCCATCTTGACGTTCATTGCGTAATTCATGG
This sequence comes from uncultured Porphyromonadaceae bacterium, assembly GCA_947176585.1. GTDB lineage: Bacteria > Bacteroidota > Bacteroidia > Bacteroidales > Muribaculaceae > CAG-873. Next base: position 30,511 of record CAMWRI010000002.1, on the reverse strand, counting down.
GATCGGCACGACCGGCCTGGGTATTAAAGGCAGGTATAACCCAAGCATCAATCATTTTACCCTGACCAAGACTCTTCCATTCCTTCGGCTCATTTGCAGTAACGGCAAAGAACGTGAGCGTAGCGCTGGACACCTGCTCGTCTTCATCGTTGTAGCCCACGGCTACTACCACATAATCGCCGCTCTTGTAGATGGGGAAAGTGAATGCTTTGTCGGATTCTTCAAGTTTGGTGGTGGAAACCTCGCCGGCAAGCACTGCTTCGAGAGCGCCTTCTTCATCAGCGCCTTCCACAAGAGCAATCTGAGCGTTCTTGAGGTCTTCGCCCAATGCGACGCTTACCTGCGCGAACATATCGCCTTCGCTATCGGTGAGCACACCGCTATACTGGAGATCGAGAGCGTAATCCTTGAGCTCAACACCCTCGGCATACCAGTTGACAATATCGGCGTTGCTATTGCCATAGTAGAAACCTTGAGTGGCACCGAACATCACGAGGGCGCACTCCTTGGCGGTGGTGAACTTCTTGAAGTCGAAAGTGCTCAGCGTCTCAGGGTAATTCGCGAGGAATGTGTTCTTGTACAGAGGAATATCTGCGTTGGGTATATCGCTTGAGTAGGCTAAGTAACCTGCCTCGTTGCACACGTAGAACTCACCGTAAGAATCATTCCACGAGAAGCCGAGAGGCTGGAGAGGAATCACGGCATAGCCGGGCTGGGTTTTGTCGGGATTCTCGAAGTAGTAGAACTCAATATAATGATTGTTCTTGCTATCGTACTGGTCATCCTCAAGCTCTTCATCTACTGCTGCTACTGCCTTTGCGAAGTTTTCGCCATAGGGATTCACCCAACGATAGCGGGTGGTGTCGATATCGTTGCGCTGGAGCTCGCATTCATAGTTCAGAGCTTTGCCGTCGAGGCCGAAATCGAAGAGGCTGTAGGTGAGGAAGCCGTCCTGATAGGTACCCTTTGCAACGGTGGTCCAGGGAGCGGGGAGCACCACGGAGAGCTCGAGGCTTTCGTAGCCGTAGGAGCTGATTTTGGTGCCTTCGGCGAAGCCGAGAATCACCTTATAGGCTTTGTCCATGCCCATGTTGTCGGCGTTATAGGGGATTTTCAGCGTTACGCTGGTTTCGCCCTGCGCGAACGACACGGATGTGGGAAGCGTGAACACTTCGTCGTCGGCGCTACCGGTGAGGCCGTAGGTAGCGGCCTGTGTCTCGCCCAGACGCGATACCACAACATCGAAGGTGGGCACTTTGCGGTCGAGCTCCACATCCACTGAGTCGGTGGTGGGGAAGTACACACCGTCCGATGCAGCGCCGGCCACGTACGTCTCCTCGTCGGAGCAGGATGCGAATCCTGCAGCGAGTGCGAGTGCGAGAACGCTATATTTAAACAGTTTCATATTATGCGTTTGTTAAGAAATTGTTGTTGATTGGATAGGAGTGCAAGAATCAGTCGCTCACCACGGTGGGAGTGGGCATCGTCTTGTTGTTGTCGTCTTTGGTGAGTGCGGGGTTGGCAGCGATCTCGTCGTAGGGGATGCAGAAGAGAAGCACATTGCCGCCCTCGGAGTTGTACTCGATGTTGAAGACGAACGCGCGGGGGAACTTGTGGCCGCGGCGGTCGATATTCTTCTTCAGGCGCATGATGTCGAAGAAGCTCAGGCCTTCGCCCCAGAGCTCTACGCGGCGCTGCATCCACACGTCGTTCTGAATGTCGGCAGCCGTGGTGGAGAGGCAGGAGTAGGCGGGGTCGCGGTAGGTGCGCACGAAGCCGTTGAGTGTCTCCTTGGCGCCGGAGGTGTTGCCGCTCATGGCTTCACCCTCGGCCTTGATCAGATACATTTCCTCTACACGCATCATGGGGATATCCGAGGCGTTGAGGCTCTGGCCGAGCACGCCCTGATAGGAGTTGAACTTCACGTTGGTGTAGGGCATGATGTTCTTGGACTGGTCGTCGCCGTAGGTGGGAGCGCCCAGCACGAAGCCGTCGATGTATTCCTGCTGCTCTTCGCTGAGGTTCACGCTCTTGCGGTTGGCGTCGAGGAACCAGCCCTTGCGCACGTCGGTAGAGGGAATCCATTCGTAGAGAATCTTGGAGCACCAGCGCCATGCGCCGCCCTGGTCGGTGTAGCCGTGGCTGAAAGAGCAGGCCATGGAGGGCCAGTTCACGATGGAGCCGCCGGCGATACCGTAGTCGGTCTCGTTGATGGCGATACCCCACATCCAGGGCTCGTCGTTGATGCTGGTGAAGCCGGGCTTGCTCACGTCCTTGATGCTGTAGGGCTTGCCGCTGAAGATGGTGATGGCCTGGGTGGCGTCGGAAGCGGCGTCGGCCCATTTCTCCATGGTGAGGTTGAAGCGTGCGCGCAGGCCGTAGGCGGTGGCCAGGGAAATCATGCGCTTGGGCTTCTCGCCGATGATGGACTCGGGCTTCACCTCGCTGGCAGCGAGCAGCTCGATGGCCTCGTTGATGTCTTTCATAATCTGCTCGTACACTGCGGCCACTGTGGCACGACCGGCACCCTTCTCGGCCACTTCGAGCTCGTTCTCGTCGGTGATGAGGGGAACGCAGGGCGAGTTGAGATGGTCAACGTAGTTGAACTGGTAGCACTGGGCGAGCGTCCAGTACTCGAAGGCGCGTGCTGCGAGGCCCTGGGCGCGGAAGAATTTGAGCTTGGCTTCATCGGTGTCGGCGGGGATGGAAGCCACGAGGCTGTTGGCCGTCTTGATCTTGGCGTACTGATAGAGCCAGAGCTGTGCGGCGCGCCAGCCGTCGGGGCTGTTGCCCTGATAGCCTTCGTAGGAGGCGAACCAGTTGTAGCCGGAGTTTTTACCGATAAGGTCGGTGCCCATCGAGTCCATGCCCAGCATCACGGCGGGATACTCGAAGTCGAGGTGCTGGCTGGATATGGTGAAGATGTTGAAGAACTGCGAGAACACGCCCATCACGCTGGCCGAGGCCATGTCGGGGTTGAGGTCGAGCACTTCCTGCTTCTGCTCGGTCGACACGTAGCCGTCGAGGATCTCCGTGTCGAGATCGGCACAGGATGCGAGGGCCGTGGTGGCCAACGCTCCGAGAAGTATTTTGGTGAATTTCATTTCTTGTCGATTTTTGAAACAGAGTGGAGAAAGGATTAGAAGCTAACGCGCAGGCCACCGGTGAAGGTGCGGATGGGCGAATAGGTTGCGTCGTTGGAGCTCACGAAGCCCTGACGGGGGTCGAGACCCTGACGGGCGCTCACGAGGCACACGTTCTCGGCTGCGAAGTAGACGCGGAGACCGCTGAGGCCGAGCTTCTTATAGGCGCTTTCAGGCACGTTGTAGCCGAAGGTGATGTTGTTGAGCGAGAGGTAGTCGCTGCTGATGAGGAAGCGCGTGCTGGTCTGGGCTGCATTGTCCACGAGGATGCCGCTGGTACCCATACGGGGCACGTCGGTATTGGTGTTCTCGGGAGTCCAGGCGTTGAGCATGTCCTTGTGCCATGTCTTACCGAGCTCGGCGGTGAGACCGGGGTTCACGTAGTTCTGATAGCCGTAGTCGATGATCCGGCCGCCCAGCTGATAGCTCAGGCCCACGGAGAGGTCGAAGTTGAAGGCCTCCAGGTTGATGCCGAAACCGCCATACACGTTGGGAAGAACGTCGCCGGTGAGCTTGCGGTTGGTGGAGCGGGCGGTGGTCCAGTCGGTGGTGAGGTACTCCTCGGTCTGCACCTTGCCGTCCACTACCACGGGCTTACCGAAGTCGTCGAGCACGTTGCGGCGAGCCCAGTACTGTGCGGAACCGTTTTCGTCGAGGCCGGCGAATTCGGTGAGCCACAGCTGATAGAAGCTCTCGCCGGGGATCACGAGGCGGGTGCTGGCTGCTTCCCATGCGCCTTCGTCGTTGAGGATGGAGGGGTCGAGCTTGACCACGCGGTTCTTGGGGAAGGTGGCGTTGGCAAATACCTCGAGGGTCACGTCCTTGGTGCTGAGGGCACGGTAGTTGAGCGAGAGCTCGAAGCCGCTGTTGCGCATGGAGCCCACGTTCTTGGGGATGCTGGTGTAGCCCAGCGAGGGAGCCACGGGCAGGTTGAAGAGCATGTCGGAGGTCTGTCGCAGGTAGTACTCGGCGGAGCCGCTGAGCTTGCCCTGCCAGAAGCTGAAGTCGAAGCCCACGTTGAAGTTGTTGCTCTTCTCCCAGGTGATTTCGGGGTTACCCTTATAGGCGAGCTCGGAGTCGGACCACACGCTGTTGGCACCGCTGATGGTGTAGAAGTCGGTGTAGTTGATGAGCATCGAGCTGTCGAGGTTGTCGTTACCGTTCTGGCCGAAGGATGCCTTGAACTTGATGATGTCGATCCAGGTCTGGTCCTGGAGGAATTTCTCCTTGTTCACGTCCCAGCCGAAGCTTGCGCTCCAGAAGGTGCCCCAACGGTGGTCGGGGTGGAAGCGCGAGGAGGCGTCGGAACGAACGGATGCCATGAAGTAGTAGCGGCCGGCGTAGTTGTACTTGAAGCGGCCGAACACGCTTCGGTGCGAGAGGGCTTCCTTACCGCCGCCGACGGTCCAGTTGTTGATGGTGTTGCTGAGGTAGAAGTTGCCGGGCATGTAGAGATAGCCGCCGGTACCGGTCACGTATTCCGTCTGGTAGTCCTGGCTCTCGACACCGACCATCACGTCGAAGTCGTGGTCGTTCTTCACCTGGAAGTTGTAGCTGGCGAGGCCCTGCAGGTTGAGGGTGCTGTAGCGGGCGTGCTGCTGAGTGGCCTGGCCGCCGGTGGCCGCCATCTGGCCGTAGAGGTTGTTGTCGAGGTTGTGGAAGCGCTGGTTGTTGAGGTAGAGACCGGCGGTGCCGCTGATGGTGAGGCCCTTCACGGGAGTGAGGATGGCGCTCCACTTGGTGTCGAGCACGTCGCCGATGAACTCGCGGGTGTCGTAGAGGAGGCTACCCACGGGGTTGGCAGTGGCCCAGGCGCCCGAGGGACGGGCGGCCATCTTGCCGTAGCCGAAGTCCTGACCCATACCGTAGTCGTAGATGGGCAGGCCGGTGGCCTTGTCGCGCAGGAGTTCACCGTTGGCGCCGCGGGCGAAGATAGGATAGATGGGAGCTATCTGATATGCCACCGCGAAGGCGTTGGTGGTGGAGTTGCTGCTGCTCGAGGTCTGGCCGGAGGGGTAGCCGCTGTTGGTATATACATATGTGTTGCTGGTGGTGACTTTCAGCCAGGGCTTGGCCTGGTAGTCGACGTTCACGCGCGAGCTGAAGCGGTTGAAGTGCGAGCCTTCGAGGATACCTTCGTCGTTGAGGTAGCTGCCGCTCACGTAGTAGTTGAGCTTCTGTGTGCCGCCGGTGACGGTGAGGTTGTATTCCTGACGCAGGCCGTGACGGAAAGTGTCGTCCACCCAGTTGTCGGGGGTGTAGTAGTAGTTGCCGTCGCTGTAGCCGCGGGTGGCTGCGGGGTTGAGCTTGCCGTTCATGCCGATGAAGGTCTGTCCGGCGGGCACGCTGAAGGTCTGCATGGCGCCCAGCCAGAGGTTTTCGTTGGCATACTGGTTTGCGGCAGCGGGCGATGAGCCTGTGCCGATCTGCTGCATGTAGAGAGCCTGATAGAGAGTTTCGAGATACTGCTCGGGGCTGGTGATGATATCGTAGGTGGGAAGTGCGCGGCCGTTGGAACCCCACGAAGCGTCGAGGGTGACCTTGGCGTTGCCTTCACCGCCGCGCTTGGTGGTGATCATGATCACACCGTTGGCACCGCGCGCACCGTAGAGGGCGGTGGAGGCGGCGTCCTTCATCACGGTCATCTGCTCGATGTCGCTGGCGGCTATGTTGCTGATTTCACCGTCGTAGGGCATACCGTCCACAACGTACAGCGGCTGAGTGCTGGCGTTGATGGAGCCTGTGCCGCGGATGTACACGTTGGCGCTGGTACCAGGCTGACCGTTGCTGCTGGTGATCTGCACACCGGCCATCTTACCGCTGAGGGCCTTGGTGACGTTGCTCACCTGGGCGTTCTCGAGCTGGTCGGCAGCCACAACGCCGGCCGAACCTGTATATTCCGAGCGCTTGACTGTGCCGTAGGCCACCACAATCACGTCGTTCAGCGTGGTGGTCGAGGGGGAAAGTTTAACAAAAAGTTTACCGTTGCCGATTTCTACGTTCTGGGTTGTGTAGCCCACGTAAGAAATGGAGAGTTTGGTAGTGTTAGCTGCCACCTGGATGGTAAAGTTGCCGTCCACATCGGTAACAACTCCTACACCGTGGCCGGCCGATACGCTGGCTCCGATGATGGGCTCATCGTTGTCGGCGTCCACGACAGTACCCGTGACCGTGCGCGTCTGCGCCGACGCACATACGGCCATCGCTAATACTGCGAGAAGTAATAGAAACAGCTTTTTCATACTTAATTAGAAATTAGACATATTTTATTGGTTTATACTTACTTAACGAACCGAAGGCCGCAGCCTTCCCTATTGGCGACACTCTTTCAAATGTACACGAGTGCGCAAAGGTAAGAAAAATTTTTAATAATCTTTACATTTTTGCATGATTTTTTCTTTCAATTTGGCACTTTGCCATGCCCGCTGGCTTGCAGATTGTAGCCGCCAAATAGCTTTTTCTTTGAAAATCAAAGATTTAAATTTGACGGGATTTTTACGGCACGAGATTGATATTGCGCGTGTCGGGCAAAATCACTAATTTTGCATCCGCCGCCCACCCTGAGCGGCACGCTACACATTAATATATATAATAGCAATCAAGAGATATGGCAAACTGGTTTGAATGCAAGGTGCGCTACGACAAGATGATGGAAAACGGCGCCGTGAAGAAAGTGAACGAACCCTACCTGGTGGATGCCCTGAGCTTCACGGAAGCCGAGGCACGCATCATCGAGGAACGCACGCCCTACATCAGCGGCGACTTCAGCGTGAGCGCCGTGAAGCGTACGAAAATCGCCGAGATTTTCTGGAACGACGACGATACCGCCGACCGCTTTTACACCGTGAAGGTGGCTTTCATCACTCTCGACGAAAAAACCGGTGTGGAAAAGAAATCCTCCACACTCATGCTCGTGCAGGCCGCCGGATTCAAGGAAGCCCTCGATACCTTCACCGAAGGCATGAAGGGCACCATGGCCGACTATGAGATTCAGGCCATCACCGAGACACCCATCATGGACGTGTACAAGGTGGCACCAATGGCCGGCACCGAAAAAGCCAAGGGCGAGTGAGCACCGTAGCTTCCCGCCTGCGCGCCGTGCGCTCCACGCTCCCCGAGGGCGTGGAGCTCGTGGCCGTGTCGAAATTCCACCCTGTGGAGCAGCTGCGCGAGGCCTACGATGCCGGCCAGCGCATCTTCGGCGAGAGCCGCGTGCAGGAGCTCCTGCCCAAAATCGAGGCCATGCCGCCCGACACCCGCTGGCACTTCATCGGCCACCTGCAGCGCAACAAGGCTCGCATGATCGTGGGCCGCGTGGACCTGATCGAGAGCGTCGACAGCACGGAGCTGCTGCACCTCATCGACCGCCTGGCTGCCGAGCGGGGCACCGTGCAGCGCGTGCTGCTCGAGGCCCACGTGGCCGCCGAGGAGGCCAAGACGGGGTTCGACCCCGCCGAGCTGCGCGCATTCTTCGCCCGCGGCGGCTACCGCGACCTGCAGGCCACCCACATATGCGGCATCATGGGAATGGCCACCAACACCGATGATGCCGCCCGCATCGACGCCGACTTCGCAGCTCTGGCTGCCCTGTTGCGCGACTGCCGCGAAGCAGCGCCAGACGGCGACCTGCGCGGATTCGACACACTCTCGATGGGAATGAGCGACGACTACCCGGCCGCCATCGCACGCGGAGCCACACTCGTGCGTGTGGGCACCGCCATATTCGGGCCGCGCCACTGAAAAAAAATTCGTAAAATTTATAAGACTTATAAGACTTACAAATCTTATAATATCAAAAAAATGCGTAACTTTGCGCAGAAGTGCGCACTGCGCCCCCACACGCCAACTATCTTAAATACCATTTCATAAGCACCCCTATGGCTAACAAACAGCAACAGAAGAGCAACGTCATCGCCATTATCGCGATGTTCTTCCTCTTCGCCATGATTTCATTCGTAACCAACCTGGCTGCCCCCATCGGCACCATCTGGAAAAACAACTATGAGTGGAGCGGCATGCTCGGCAACCTCATGAACTTCCTCGCCTACCTCTTCATGGGCATCCCCGCCGGCAACCTCCTCGTGAAAATCGGATATAAGAAAACCGCCCTCTGGGCAATGGTGATAGGCATCGTCGGCCTCATGCTCCAGTATCTCTCAAGCGTGGTGGGCGCTGAGACCGCCGTATTCAACGTGGGCGCCGACGCCGTGACCCTCAACTTCCTCATCTATCTGCTGGGCGCATTCGTGTGCGGCTTCTGCGTGTGCATGCTCAACACCGTGGTGAACCCCATGCTCAACCTTCTGGGCGGCGGCGGCAACAAAGGCAACCAGCTGATCCAGACCGGCGGCGCCCTCAACTCACTGAGCGGCACCATGACGCCCCTCTTCGTGGGCGCGCTCATCGGCATGGTCACCGCACAGACCTCGATGGCCGACGTGGCTCCCCTGCTGTGGATCGCCATGGGCGTGTTTGCCTTCGCCTTCATCGTGATCAGCTTCGTGGCCATCCCCGAGCCTCACATGAACAAGGGCGGCAAGAAGGTGAAATACTCCCACAGCCCCTGGTGCTTCCGCCACACTGTGCTGGGCGTGATCGGTATCTTCTTCTATGTGGGTATCGAAATCGGTATTCCCGGCATGCTCAACTTCTACCTCGCCGACAGCTCGGCCAGCGGTATCATGGTGAACGCCAGCGCTATCGCCGGTGCCGTGGTGGCAATCTACTGGCTGCTGATGCTGGTGGGCCGCCTGCTCTCCAGCGCCATTTCCGGAGCCGTGAGCAGCCGCGTGCAGCTGATTGTGGTGAGCTCCGTGGGTATCCTGCTTATCGTGGCCGCCATCTTCCTGCCCGACAGCATCCGCGTGTCGATGCCCGGCTATAGCGCCACCGAGGGCTTCACCATGGCCGAAGTGCCCATGAAGGCCCTGCTCTTCGTGCTCTGCGGCCTGTGCACATCGGTGATGTGGGGCGGCATCTTCAACCTGGCCGTCGAAGGCCTGGGCAAGTACACCGCGCAGGCCAGCGGCATCTTCATGATGATGGTCGTGGGCGGCGGTGTGATGCCCGTGATACAGAACGCGATAGCCAACGCCACCACCTACATGACCTCCTACTGGCTTGTAGTGGCAATGCTGGCCTACCTCCTCTTCTACGGCCTTGTGGGCAGCAAGAACGTCAACACCGACATCCCCGTGGACGAGGAAGCCGACCCCCGCAATCTCTAACACTCCTATACCTATAATTTATACACCTATAATTAATGGATAATAAACTATTGACGCGTGCGGCCGACAACGTCCGCATCCTCGCGGCCTCCATGGTGGAAAAGGCCAAATCAGGCCACCCGGGAGGCGCCATGGGCGGTGCCGACTTCGCCGCTGTGCTCTATGCTAAATATCTCGTGACCGATCCGGACAATCCCTCATGGCCCTTCCGCGACCGCTTCTTCCTCGATCCCGGCCACATGTCGCCCATGCTCTACGCCGTGCTTGCACTCACCGGCAAGTTCACCATGGACGAGCTCAAGCAGTTCCGCCAGTGGGGCAGCCCCACACCCGGCCACCCCGAGGTGGACGTGATGCGCGGCATCGAGAACACCTCCGGCCCGCTGGGCCAGGGCCACACCATGGCCGTGGGCGCAGCCATCGCCGAGGAATTCCTCGAGGCCCGCTTCGGCGACGTCGTTGCCCACAAGACCTACGCTTTCATCAGCGACGGCGGCGTGCAGGAAGAAATATCGCAGGGCGCCGGCCGCATCGCAGGCTATCTGGGCCTGTCGAACCTCATAATGTTCTACGACAGCAACGGTGTGCAGCTCTCCACCAAAGTGGACGCAGTGGACCGCGAGGACGTGGCCGCCAAGTACCGCGCCTGGGGCTGGAACGTGCTGGAATGTGAGGGCAACAACCCCGCAGCCATCAGCGAAGCCCTCGAGAAAGCCTACAACGAGACCCAGCGCCCCACCCTCATCATCGGCCACACAGCCATGGGCAAAGGCGCCGTGACCGCCGAAGGCGCCAACTTCGAAGGCCAGTGCAGCACCCATGGTCAGCCTCTGAGCAAGAGCGGTGCCGACTTCAACGCCACCATCGCCAATCTGGGCGGCAACCCCGAGGAACCCTTCGAGGTGTTTGCCGACGTGGCCGAGCTCTACGCCAAGCGTGCCGACGAGCTGCGCCGCCTCGTAGCTATCCGCCGTCAGGACTATGAGGCATGGAAAGCGCAGAACCCCATCCTCGCAGCCGAACTCGAAGGCTACCTCGCAGGCCGCCTGCCCGAAATCGACTACAAGGCTATCGCCCACAAGCCCGGCATCTCCACCCGTCAGGCATCTGCCGACGTGCTGAGCGTGCTCGCACAGGAAGTGCGCAACATGATCGTGGGCTCCGCCGACCTCGCCAACAGCGACAAGACCGACGGATTCCTCAAGAAGACACGCGCCCTCACAGCCGGCGACTTCGGAGGCGCTTTCCTTCAGGCAGGCGTGGCCGAGCTCACACTCGCATCCATTATGAACGGTATCGCCCTTCACGGCGGCCTCGAGGAAGCATGCGGCACGTTCTTCGTGTTCAGTGACTACATGAAGCCCGCAGTGCGCATGGCCGCCCTCATGGAGCTCCCCGTCAAGTATATCTGGACCCACGACGCCTTCCGTGTGGGCGAAGACGGCCCCACCCACGAGCCCGTGGAGCAGGAAGCCCAGATCCGCCTCATGGAGCAGATCCGCAACTTCAGCGGCAAGCCCTCCCTGCTGGCTCTCCGCCCCGCCGACGCAGCAGAAACCAGCGTGGCATGGAAGATGGCCATGGACAACCACCACACCCCCACCGCCCTCATCCTCTCGCGCCAGGACATACCCGACCTGCCCGCTCCCGAAGGCGAGGACCGCTACACTGCAGCGCTGGGTGCCCTCAAGGGCGGCTACACCGTGATCGACACCCACAAGCCCGACGTGGTGCTCGTGGCCAACGGTTCCGAGGTGAGCCTCCTCTGCGAAGTGGCTGTGCTGCTTGAGGCCGAGGGGATCAAGGCCAACGTGGTGTCGATGCCCAGCGTGGGCCTGTTCAACACCCAGCCCACCGACTACCGCGCCACCGTGCTCCCCGCCGGCGTCAAGCAGTTCGGTCTCACAGCCGGCCTGCCCGTGAGCCTGCGCATGATCGAGGGCTTCGACGGCAAGGTGTTCGGCCTCGAGCGCTTCGGCGCTTCCGCCCCGTACAAAGTGCTCGACGAGCAGTTCGGCTTCACCGTCCACAATATCCTCGCATGCGTGTGTGAGTATATCGGTAAGGACGTGCCCAACCTGCCCCATTGATCATCGGGCCCAATCCCGCCAAAAAATGTGCCGCGCGGCATCATTCAACACCGCGCGGCACAAAATAATTAACAAATTAAGCACTTTTCTCCAAAAAATGCGACATTTGTGCGAATATAATAAAAAACTTTTCACAAAAATTCGCTGTTTTAAAAAAAAGTACTAATTTTGCGGGACAAAATAGTGCCTAATAAGTGATAATTCAACTTCAAACACACTAATATTAGTTATTTATGAAAAAAACTACTTTCTTTGCATGCGCCTGCGCCCTGTTCATGGCTCAGGCCGTCAACGCCCAGGAAGTCGTTGCAGAAGAAGTTGTAGTTGTAGAAGACGCTACTCAGGGCGTGCTCCTCAACAGCTTCAACAGCAACTGGTTCATCACCGTTGATGGCGGTGTAGGCGTTTACTTCTCCGAGTTCGACTCCCAGCGTAAGCTCACGGATCGTTTCGCTCCTGCTGCCGACCTCTTCATCGGCAAGTGGTTCTCGCCCGTAGTGGCTGTTCGTGGCGGCGCAAGCTACCTCCGCAGCAAGGGTCTCGCCAAGGGCCCGGTTATCGGCAACAACGGTGAGCTCTACAAGGGCTACAACAAGACCATCTACAACCAGCTCGGCCCGTCCTTCGACGTAATGTTCAACCTCACCAACTGGTGGTGCGGCTACAAGCCCAACCGTGTTTACAACGGTATCCTCTACGTTGGTGCCGGTGGCTTCTTCACCATCAACAAGCATTTCGATAACCTCCACGACACCAACCTCTTCGGTCGCGTTGGTCTTATCAACAGCTTCAACCTGAGCCGTCGCGTAGCTCTGTCGCTCGACATCCGCTACAGCTTCTTCGGTGGTCACAAGGACGTTTATGCAAGCATGGAAGAAAGCCTCCACGGCCAGCTCAACGCTTTCCTCGGCCTCACCTTCAACCTCGGCAAGACCAACTGGAACGCTCCCGTTGTTCCCGTTTGTCCTCCCGCAGAAAACTGCGACGCTCTCCGCGCTCGCCTCGCTGCTGCCGAAGCTCGCGTAGCCGACCTCGAGCGTCAGCTCCAGGACTGCCTCAACCGCAAGCCCGAAGTCATCAAGGAATCCGAGCCCGAAGCTCTCGCCACCATCTACTTCCCCATCGGTGTTAGCCGTCTCACCAAGGAAGACAAGAACATCGTTAACGCCGTTGCCGACGTCCTCAAGGCCGACGCTTCCAAGAAGTACGACGTTAAGGGCTATGCCGACACCTACACCGGTACCGACGCTATCAACAACCGTCTCCGCCAGCAGCGCGCCGACAACGTTGTTAAGCAGCTCGTCAGCAAGGGTGTGAAGAGCGAGCAGGTTAAGGCTGTTCCCGTTCAGGGCAACCTCCACGGCGACAACGCCGCTCTCGTAAGCCTCGACCGTTGCGCTGTCATCATCGAGCGCTAAGCGAAAGCTTCACAAGCCACAACTTTTACAAGACAGGCTCGGCAATCCGCCGGGCCTGTTTTTCGTCATAGATATGGCTTAAATATATATTAGATTTATATTGCGGCTATGCTAAAGAATCTGAAAAAGGCCGCTATATGGCGGAAAAACGCTATCTTTGCAGCCGTAGACACATGAATGCACAGGAGCAAATACAACAGCCACAGCACGACTGGCTGCCGGAACCCACGCTGAGACGCCTGCCGTGGTATCTGGCCTATGTGACCATGCTGCGCCACGACGGCGTGGAGCATGTGTCGAGCCGCGGCATCGCCGATGCCATAGGCGTAGATGCCTCACAGATAGCCAAGGACCTCTCGCACCTGGGAGTGCGCGGCAAAACCCGCATAGGCTACGAAGTGGCCGCCCTCGAGCGTGAGCTGCGCGGCTTCCTTGGATTCAACACGGGCCACAATGCCGTGATCACGGGCGTGGGAAGCCTGGGCAACGCCCTTATCCAGGACCGCGGTCTCCAGCGCTACGGCCTGAACATAGTGGCCGGCATCGACACCAATCCCGACCTTGTGGGCACCCGCGCCGGCGGTATAGTGATCGTGGGCTACGAATCTCTTCAGCGCCTGGTGAACGAGCAGGATATCACCATCGGCATCATCACCGTGCCCGCACGGGAAGCACAGAATGCTGCCGACAGACTAATGGATGCCGGAATCCGCGCGATATGGAATTTCACACCTTATCGCCTGCGTGTGCGCCCGGGAATTGTGGTAACAAACACATCCATTTACTCTCATCTTGCGGTTATGTACAACCGCCTCGACAGTGCCACTCAATGAAGACGCTCATAGTGACACTCAACCCATCGGGCGAAGGCCTCGACGCCATAAGCCAGGTTCCGGACTCGGCACTGCTCACGGGCGGACGACCGCTGTTTTTGCGTGACGACCGCGATACCGCGTGGCTCGAGCTGATGCCTGCAGTGAGGATCAGCCGCCTGGGCCTGGGTGTGTCGCGTCGCTTTGCGCCGCGCTACTTCGATGCGGCCACGATAGTAGCCCTCAATCTTCCGTCGCCGGATGCACGGTTGCCTCTGCCCGACACCCTCCTCGTGGCCGACAATGCCCTGATCACTGGCAATTGGCAGCCCGTACCTCAGCAGCCTCTGTGGGTAATCGAAAGCGGCAGCCATAGTCTCACGCTTGATATGGCCGGCGCTTTCGAGCAGGCGATCGAAGCCGTGACGGAGCGTTCCACTATCAAGACCGGCGACATAATCGTGCTTCCTCCGCGCAAGCATCTGCGCATCGAAGTGAGTCCAGGCCGCCACGCCGCCTGCACGCTGCAAGGACTCGGCGCACTTGACTTCAAGGTGGTATAATACTGTTGGCATATGACTCTCTCCCGCAATACATTACTCATTATATTTCTCAGCTTGACCGCCCTACTGCCGGCCCGCGCCGGAGCCGAAGACTCGCGCCTTGCCACCGGTCGCTGGGTAAAAGTCAAGGTCAGCACCGAAGGCATCCAGCAGATCACCCACGACCTGTTGCGCGAATGGGGATTCGACAACCCTGAAAGTGTAGCGGTCTACGGCTACGGCGGCACAGCACTCGCGCTCGACCGCATAGGAGCAGCCCCCTCAGATCTCCTGCCCACACCCTGGCTGCACACGCCCGACGGGCGCCTGCTTTTCTACGGCGACGCCACCGTGCGCTTCGACCTGCGCGACGTGCAGGAGCGCGCAATGCCCGGAAGCGAGCAGGAAACTCTTTGGCGCACAAACATCTACGACACCGCCGGCTATTATTTCCTGAGCGACAATCCCATAGATGCCGAGTTCACTACCGTTGCCGCACCGGACGCACCTGAAGTGCCATCCTACATAGGCCACTTCCACGTGGACGCACGCAACATCGACGCCATATCTCCCCTGAGGATGGGTTCATATTTCATCGAGCGCGAGTTCTCGGCATCTGAGCCCTATATCATCCCGGTATCAATTGTCGATCAGGTCAATAGCGAGCTCGACACAGGAGGCCTGCCACGCAAGCCACAGCTCACGTTCACATATTGCGCACGGCGTCCGGAGGAGAACGAGCCCTCCGTGCCGGCACCAAGCGCCACGGCCACTGGCGACATCGCTCCGCTCATCACCTACTCGCGCACCACTCCCGTTTCCTCCACAAACGAAGCCGAGTGGCCCTACGTGCAGGGCACCATGCAACTCAAATCTGCGCCGGCCGGCAGCACCGTTTCCGCCGCAGGCGCCGTAAACCTCGCCGCCACGGGATCGGAAAATCTGGGATTCGACTGCTATTCGCTGATTTACGCCCGCCTCAACCGCCTGCCGGCTGGTGACGCGCAACTGGTGATGCAATACCATAACACCCGCGCAGGGCGCCCCATCATAATATCCGACGCTCGTGCGGGCCTGCAGCTGTGGGATGTGAGCGATCCCGCGGCCGTTTCGTTCGTAGAGCTCGCTCCGCAGCCCGATGGCACAGCGCTGGCATCCATGCCCGCCACATTCAATGCCAAGCGTCCGGGTCGCCTCATCCTCTTCGACACCGAGGCCACGCACCACACTCCGGCTTTCGCAGGCACTGTGGCATGCCAGAACGTGCACGCCACCGAGGTACCCCACATGGCCATCATCACCACCGACGAGCTCGAGCCCTACGCCCGCGAGCTGGCCGAGGCCCACGAGCGCATCGACGGAATAAAAGTGGGCGTCTACCGCAGCCGCGAGCTTTACAATGAATTTTCGTCGGGCGGAGCCTCGCCGGCAGCCTACCGCCGTTTTGCGGCCATGCTCCATGAGCGAGATGCCTCGCGCTTCACCTATCTGCTCCTGCTGGGTCCCTCCCATTGGGATCACCGCGGACTCTACGGAATGCCATCCGTAGAGCGTCTCGCCATCTACGAAAACCGAGCGCCGCAGCTATGCGCAGCCGAGCCCACAGCCTATGCCACAGATGCTTATGCAGGCGCTCTCTGCGACGACTACGACTATATCGACATGCACCGCGCGCCGCTCACCGTGGCCGTAGGACGCATCCCCGCCGCCACTCCCGCCAAGGCCGCGGCTGCCGTCGAGCGCACCATCCGCTACATGGAGAATCCCCCCGTGGCATCATCCTACTACCACGCCGTGATGGCTGGAGCCGAAGGTGATCAATACGACCACCATCTGGCCGCCGAAGATGCCTGCGAGGCTCTCGACTCATGCAACAGCAGCATTTTCGTGCATCGCCTGCCCCTGATAGCTTATCCCAAAAACGGCACTCGCCACGAGGAAGCAAACCGCCGCCTGCGCGCGAATCTCGACGCCGGTCGAGGCCTGTTTGCCTTCTTCGGCCACTCCATTGGCGGCAACTTCCTTAGCGACGGATTCTACTCCGTGGCCGAGGTGGAAAGCCGCTCCTACAGCATTCCGCCCGTGGCATTTCTGGGCACCTGCGAGGCTTTCGGTATTGACCTCAACCTAAACACTCTCGCGCCGGCCATGCTCGCCCATGCTGAAGGGGGAGCCATCGCCGTGGTTGCCGCTTCGCGAAAAGTCTACGGATCCGAGAACCGCGTGCTCGGCAAGGAGTTTGCCCGGCAATATGCCACTGCGGCACCCGGCACCACCACGGGACTCCTGTTCATGAACGCCCACAACAGCATGATGAGCGAGAGCGACCAGAATAAGCTGACTATCAACACCAAATGCTTCAATCTGGCCGGCGACCCTGCCGTGCGTCTGCCCCTGGCTGCTGCCGTCATGACCCTTAAGTCAATAAACGGCGCCGAACCGGCTACGGCCGAACCAGTGGCCGGCTGCTCCACTGTCAATATCGAGGGCATCGTGCTTGACAGCGACGGCCATACCGACGACAGTTTCGACGGCACCGTGGAAATACGCATCTACGACACCCCGCGTCCCGGCACCGTGATGAACAGCGAGAAGGTGGACTTCGAGCAACCGCAAATCACGCTTGAATACGACCTGCTGGCCACCGCCAACGCCACCGTAAGCGCAGGCTGCTGGCAATCCGCGGTCTACATTCCCGCTCCCTCCGAACCGGGAGGAAATATCACTATAGAAGCCCACGCCACCGAAATCTCCGTCAATCCGCGATCCGCCCACCTCACGCACCGCGGAGTGGCCACGCTCGCCACCACGGCTCAGGCCCCCGCATCCGATACCGCCCCGGCCATAACCGAAGCCTATATCGACACTCCCGACTTCGCGGACGGCGACGCGGTGTCGCCCGCATTCAGCCTGCACGCATGCATCGAAGTGCCCCCGACAGGCCTGGCCGTAAGCGACGCGCCATTTGCGGCCACATCGCGCGTGGTGCTCGACGGGCTGAGCTCCACCCCTGTGCTCGGCCACCTGTCCCCGGCGGCCGACGGCAGCGGCCGGATGCTCCTATCGATGCCATTCGCAGGAATCGCAGGCGGTCGCCACACCATTGACATCGAGATGTTCAGCAACGCCGGCACCCTCTCCACCGCCTCGCTCGACTTCACCGTGTGCACCCCCTCCTCGGCAGCCTCTCTGGCCGTGGAAGAAATGCCGGCGCGCACAGCAGCCACTTTCTCCATCGACCACAATATCGACGGCGGAGAAACCACGATTATCATCTGCGACGCCACAGGCGCCACCGTGCGCACGCTGCACGGCACCACAGTGTGGAACCTCCTCGACAGCCAAGGCAACCCCGTGCCGCAGGGCATCTACACCGCCTGGGCCCTCGTTCGCTCCGCCCTTCAGAGTTGCCACACAGCACCCGTGCAAGTGGTGGTCATGCAATAAAACGCTCCTGCCCTCGTTATTATAGCGTAAACTTTCCCAACCAGATGAAATCCCTTCTACGCTGCATACTTGTGGCCGTCGCCGCCATCCTCGCGGCCTCTCCCGCCCTCACGGCCCAGAAAAACGAGTTCAACCCCGTGCAGACGGGCGTCACCTCACTCAACATAGCCCCCGACGCCCGAGGCGCCGCCATGGGCGACCTCGGTGCCGCCACCGAGCCTGACGCCTACTCGCAATATTGGAACCCCTCGAAATACGCGTTCGCCTACAGCACCGCCGCCGTATCGCTCAGCTACACACCGTGGCTGCGCAAACTCGTGAACGATATTTTCCTGGCCGACCTCGCCGGCTATTGGAAAGTGGGTGGCGGCGACAACCAGGCCCTGAGCGCGTCGCTGCGCTACTTCTCCCTGGGCGAAGTGGTGAGCAACGACCCCATCACCGGCGGAGCCGCCCAGAGCATGAACCCCTACGAGATGGCATTCGACATAGGCTACTCCCGCAAGCTCAGCGAAAAATACTCCATGGGCGTAGTATTCCGCTACAGCTACACCGACCTGGGCTTCTCCGACTCCTATGCAGGCGACAACAACACCGGAGCCTCGGCATTCTCGGCCGACATCTCGGGCTATTTCACCACCTACCCCATCATCGGGCGCAACGAATGCCAGTGGTCATGGGGATGGAACATCAGCAACGTAGGTACCAAAGTCAACCTCCAGAACGGCGAAAACCCTGCCTTCCTCCCCACCAATCTCAAGATAGGCACGGCCTTCACATTCCCGCTGGCCGACTACCATAACCTCACCCTGGGCCTCGACCTCAACAAGTTGCTCGTGCCCACACGTCCGCGCGAGAGCGACTACGATATGAACACCACCCAGGGCCAGCAGGAATACCTCGACGCCATGCAGGACTGGCGCGACATGTCAAGCATAAAGGGCATCTTCAAGAGCTTCAGCGACGCCCCGGGCGGCATGAAGGAAGAGCTGCGCGAAATCAGTTGGTCGCTCGGCGCCGAGTACAGCTACAACAACCAGTTCTTCGCCCGCGCCGGCTACTACTACGAGAACGAATTCAAGGGAGGACGCAAATACTTCGCCGTGGGCGCCGGCTTCGCACTCAACGTGCTACGCCTCGACGCCTCCTATATGATGGCCACCGCCCAGAACTCGCCCCTCGACCAGACGCTCCGCTTCTCCCTCACCTTCGACATGGAAGGCCTCAAAGACATTTTCGGACGCCGATGAAACCACCATTCCGCATAGGCAACGGCTACGACGTGCACCGCCTTGTCGAAGGCCGCCGCTGCATTATCTGCGGCGTAGACATCCCCCACACCCGCGGACTCCTGGGCCACAGCGACGCCGACGTGGCCCTGCACGCACTCGCCGATGCAATCCTCGGAGCACTCGCCCTGCGCGACATCGGCTACCACTTCCCCGACACTGATCCACGCTGGAGCGGTGCCGACTCCCGCCGCCTGCTGCGCGCCGTAGTAGAAATGGCCGCCGCGCAAGGCTATCGCGTGGCCAACGCCGACATCACAATCATCGCCCAGGAACCCCGCATGCTCCCCCACATAGAAGCCATGCGCGCCAACGTGGCCGCCGACCTCGCCATACCCCTCGACTGCGCCTCCGTCAAAGCCACCACCACCGAACGCCTCGGTTTCACCGGCCGCGCGGAAGGCATCGCCGCCCAGGCCACAGTGCTCCTCTCCCTCGCATGAAGGCGATAAAGGTTTGTCTCCGGGTGTAAAAAATCGGGGAGCGCCGTTCTCACTCGACACTCCCCGGGGGTCAAACACTAATCTCAAATTCTTTTCTTCAGGCACTCATCTGGCCCGTGGCCGCTTCCTTCTCGGTAAGCTCCGCGCGCTGCGACTCGTCCAGCATCAGTTCATAGATCTGCCGCGTATCGGCCGGAGTAAGCCGGTAATAGCTGCCCAGCTCATCACCCTTATGGGCATGCAGGCGGCCCACAAGCTCGTCAATATCCGGACGTTCCACGCCCAGAGCCTTCAGCGTGAGCGGCATGCGCAGCACGGCACTGAAGAACGCGCGGATCTGCGCCACCGCCTCGATAGCCGCACTGCGGTCGTCGGGCGCATCCACGCCGAACACGCGCCGACCAAGCTGCGCCACCTTCGAAGGCTTGTGATGGGCCATGAACGCCATCCACGCAGGAATCACCACTGCCAGACCGGCGCCATGTGTCACGCCATACAGCGCGCTCAGTTCATGCTCCATAGCATGACTGCTCCAGTCCTCCTTGCGCCCACAGCCCACAAGGCCGTTATGCGCCAGCGTCGAAACCCATTCCACATTTGCGCGGGCATTATAATCCGTGGGATCAGCCAGCACCTGCGGAGCCAGGTCCACAAGGCTCATCAGCAAGCCCTCGGCAAGCCTGTCCGTAACCTCCACGCCACGTGTGGTGGAAAAATATCTTTCAAGAATATGGCTCATCATGTCCACGATGCCGCAGGAAGTCTGCCACGCCGTGAGAGTGAACGTAAGCTCCGGATCGAGCACCGCGAAACGCGGACGCAGAAGGCTGTCGGTGCGTACGCTCAGTTTCTGCTGCGTTTCCTCCCGGGTGATCACCGAGCTACCGCTGCCTTCGCTGCCGGCACCGGGCACCGTGAGTACCACGCCCACAGGCAAAGCCTCCTTCGGCATAGCTTTTCCGGAGAAGAAATCCCAGAAATCGCCCTTATAAGGAATACCCATCGCAATAGCCTTGGCCGTGTCTATCACAGATCCGCCGCCCACGGCGATCAGACCGTCGATATTACGGTTGCGTCCCAATTCTATACCCTTATACACCAGAGAATCCACAGGATTGGGCTGAACTCCGCCCAGCTCAACCACCTCGATACCGATAGCGTCAAGCGACATGCGCAGACGGTCCAGCAGGCCATTGGTCTTGACATATTTCTGTCCGTAGACAATCATTACACGGCGGGAGCCGGTGAGAAAAGCCAGCATACCGGTTTTTTCCTCGGAGCCTCGTCCGAATTCATACAAAGTGGGAGCGTAAAAGGTGAAGTTATCCATAATGTGATTGTGTTTGAGGAGATTTTACCATTATAACCGCCGCCCGCCCAAATTGTTCATTGCTCATTGTCCCTCTGTCGCAAACATGCACCCTAAGAAGAGAGTTTCGCACAAAAATGGGCATTTGTTTGGAAATGTGGGCAAAATGTGCTTACTTTGCAACTCGAAATATGGGCCGGCGAGTGCGGAAAGCGCTTGCTGAGCTTGAAAATGCTGTTAATAATACTAATACACAGATATGTACGTAGCAATCATTGTACTCACAGTAATCGTGGCCGTGCTTCTCATCGGCATCGTGCTCATCCAGAAATCCAAAGGCGGCGGCCTGTCGTCGCAGTTCGGCGGTGCCGGCAACGTCATGGGCGTGCGCCAGACTAACGATTTTCTGGAAAAGGCTACCTGGACTCTTGCAGGCTGCATCCTGGTGCTCTCCGTGGCATCGGCCTACACCATGCCCAAGACCCACGCCGGTGCAGAGGTGCGCACTGTAGCTCCCGCCGCCACTCAGCTGCCCGCTGCCAACCAGTTCGACACTCAGGCTCCCGCTGCCGCTCCCGTAGCCGCACCCGCCGAGGCTCCTGTGGCAGAATAAGAAAGGAGCTGCTACCGATTTTTTGCATTACCGGCCGCGTGCGGGCATAGATAGTATGCCCGGGCGCGGTTTGTCATACACCAACGAAACATGAATCGTAATGATCTCGAACTGATGGCGCCCGTGGGTAGCTATGAGTCGCTGCACGCGGCTATCGATGCGGGTGCAGATGCCGTGTACTTCGGCGTGGAAGGCCTGAACATGCGCTCGAAATCGAGCGCCAATTTCACGCTCGACGACCTGCGCGATATCGCCGCCACCTGCCACGCCGCCGGGGTGAAGACCTATCTCACGGTGAACACCATAATCTACGACAATGAGCTCGACACCTGCCGCCGCATATGCCGTGCAGCCCGCGAGGCCGGCATCTCGGCGGTGATCGCATCAGATATTGCCGCTATCTCGATAGCCCGAAGCGAGGGCGTGGAGGTCCACATTTCCACACAGTGCAACATCAGCAACATCGAGGCCGTGCGCTTCTACGCCACATACGCCGATGTGGTGGTGCTGGCCCGCGAGCTCAACATGGAGCAGGTGCGCACCATTCACGATGCTATTGTGGAGCAGGATATCCGCGGTCCCCGGGGTGAGCTCGTGCGCCTGGAGATGTTCTGCCACGGTGCGCTGTGCATGGCCGTAAGCGGCAAGTGCTACCTGAGCCTGCACCAGATGAACAGCAGCGCCAACCGCGGCAGCTGCACGCAGATATGCCGCCGCGGCTACGGCGTGACCGACCTTGAGACTGGCGACGAGCTGAAGGTGGAGAATAAGTATATAATGTCGCCCAAAGACCTGTGCACCATCCATTTCCTCGACCGCATGATAGAGGCTGGAGTGAGTGTGTTCAAAATCGAGGGGCGCGCGCGCGGCCCTGAGTATGTGCGCCTGGCTGTCGAGGCCTATTCGCAGGCTCTTGAGGCCGCGTGCGAGGGTCCAGCGAGCTACACGCCTGAGCGCATTGACGCCTGGCGCGAGAGTCTGGGTAAAATTTTCAACCGCGGGTTCTGGAACGGCTACTACATGGGGCAGCGCCTGGGCGAATGGTCAAGCAAATACGGATCTTCGGCCTCGCGCGTGAAGCGCTATGTGGCAAAGGGCGTGAAATGGTATTCGCGCCTGGGCGTGGGCGAGTTCTTCATGGAAGCAGGCGAGCTGTGCGTGGGCGACGAAGTGGTTGTGACCGGCCCCACCACGGGTGCACTCGTGTTCAAGGTCGAGGACATCCGCGTAGATCTCAAGTCGGTGCCCCGCGCCGTAAAGGGCGATGCCTTCTCAATCCCCGTTCCGGCCAAGATACGCCCCGCCGACCGCCTCTACCGCTGGGAGGAGACGGGTCTGTGATGCCTGAGAAGGGAGGACGCACCATGGTGCGTCCCTACATTTCATTTGAACACGTTTAAAATAATATATTTATGAAGCTGAAGCCGGAGTTTGTGGCATCGCTCGCAGAGCTGGGCGAAGCCTACGCAGATCTGCCCGCCGCGCTCGAGGGCGAGCCGGAGGTGAGCGTGCGCGTCAATGCCGCTAAGGGTGCGCGGCCCGTTGAGGGCCTCGAGCCGGTGGCGTGGTGTCCCGGCGGCTTCTACCTGCCGGCGCGCGTGCCGTTCACATTCGATCCCGCGCTTCATCAGGGCCTCTACTACGTGCAGGACGCATCGTCGATGGCACTTGCAGCCGTAGCTGCCCAAGTGACGGCAGCCGAAAGCTGCAGACCGTTGCGATGGCTCGACGCATGCGCCGCTCCCGGCGGCAAAACCACCGCGATAGCTTCGGCGCTGCCACCCGGCAGCCTGCTGGTGGCCAACGAATTCGACCCGCGCCGCTACGGCTCGCTGCTGGAGAACACTGCCAAGTGGGGCGATCCGCGCGTGGTGTGTGTGCGCGGCGACGCTGCGCGCTTCAGCCGCGCAACAGGCGCATTCGACGTGGTGAGCGCTGATGTGCCATGCTCTGGCGAGGGAATGATGCGCAAGGATGCCGAGGCAGCAGCTCAGTGGAGCCCCGCTCTCGTGGTCGACTGTGCCCGCACGCAGTGGCGCATCGTCGAGGCTCTGTGGCATGCACTGCGCCCCGGAGGCACTTTCATCTACAGCACCTGCACCTTCAACCGCCTGGAAAACGAAGAAATAGTGGCACGCCTTGTAGAAGAATCCGGCGCCACAGGCGTGGAGGTGCCCGCCCTGGAGCTCCCGGAGGTGGTGCGCGGCATTGAGTCGCCCGTGCCATGCTACCGCTTCGTGCCCGGCCGCCTGCGCGGCGAGGGACTTTTCCTTTGTGTGCTCCGCAAGCCCGGCGACGCACCCGCGGCATCACTGCGCACACCGCGCGAGGAAAAACCCCTCCGCAATATTGCTGCCGCCGTGGAGTCTTGGCTCGAAGGCGACTATCGGTTGCACACCGCGCCTGACGGCACCGTCTACGCTATGCCACGCGAAGCCGCCGCCCTCGTACCCGACGCACAGGGCCTGCCGGTGGCCATGGTCAAAGGCAGGGACGTGATTCCGACGCAGGCAGTGGCTATGAGCACCGCCTTACGCCCGGATGCGTTTCCGGCCGCAGATGTGGACTACGCCACAGCCCTGACTTATCTGCGCCGCGAGGCCATAACTCTCGACGGCGCCCCCCGCGGCATCGTGCTGCTTCGCTACGCCGGGCGCCCATTAGGCTTCGTAAAGAATCTGGGCAACCGCGCCAACAATCTCTATCCGCAGCCATGGCGCATCATGAGCACCCACGCTCCAGCCACACCGCCGCAGGTGGTGGAATAAAAATCATTTTTATTTTATAAGACTTATAAATCCAATATTACGGGACGCGCCTGAATTTCAGCTACACGTTGCGGAGTACCCACCAGGCCACGATGGAGGCGGCGATGGCGAGGATGAATGCGGGGGAGCGGAGCACGCGAGCCACGGGCGCGGGCAGATGGTCTTCGGCGGCATAGGCGGCGGCAAGCGGCACGGCAAAGAATATTGCGGCGTTGTAGTGCCAAGCGGCGGATATATGGCCGTGGAGCAGAGCATGGAGCGCGCGCTGGGTGCCGCAGCCGGGGCAGTCGTAGCCCGTGAGGGCGCGGAGCAGGCAGCGCGGAGCGGGACCGCCGGCTGCCGGGTCCACATTATAATAATATACACACAGGGCGGCCAGTGCCACAGCTATGGCAACGGCCGCCCCGCGGTTGAGGCGCTGAGGTATCACAGCATCGAGAGCAGGCTGATGGGCAGACCCACGATACCCAGTGTGATGGATATGATCACAAGCCACTCGGTGGCATGCGACATGCGGCGCGCGCCAGCGTAGTCGCCGCGATTGTAGCGGGTGTTGGTGATGGCGCCGCACACGATGGCCGCGATGCTGAAGGGTGTGCAGCAGCACAGCGTGAGCACTATGCTCCACACCAGAAACGTGGCCGGCCTTGCGGGCATATCGGACACAGGGGCTGCCTGCGCATACGAGGCGGCCGCATAGGATGCCTCACCGACGGGGCTCTCGACCTCCACGGTTTCTTCCACCACCTCGCGGGTCTCGGCTTCGGGCCGCGCGGCGGGCGCGCCGCCATAGAGCGCGGCGAGAGCCGGAGCCTGGCAAGCGGGCACCCACTGGGGCAGACCCTCATACCACACGGGCGTGGCCGCCGGCAGGCGCATGGCCTCCAGTTGCTCCAGGGTGTAGGGGCCCTGCTGCACGCCGTTGATGTGAATCCACACTTTCATTTTCAGAAGCACTTGGTTTCCTCACCCATGATGCTGGTGAGCAGGTTGTTGGCCAGGCTGCTGGCACCGATGCGGAAATACTCGTTGGTGAGCCACTTCTCGCCCAGCACTTCCTTGACGATGCAATAGTACTGCACTGCCTCGTCGGTGGTGCGCACGCCGCCGGAAGCCTTGAAGCCCACCATGGTGCCGGTCTTCTCGAAATACTCGCGGATGCACTGACACATCACATATGCAGCCTCGAGCGAAGCGCCGGGATAGCCCTTGCCGGTGGAGGTCTTCAGGAAGTCGGCGCCGCTGTAGAGGGCGAGCACGGATGCCTTCTTGATATTCTCGGCGGTCTTGAGCGCGCCGGTCTCGAGAATCACTTTCATGCGGGCGTCGCGGCAGGCTTGCTTCTGCTCGATCATCTCGTCGCACACCTCTTCATAGTCGCCGTCGAAGAAGTTGCCCAGATTGAGCACGATGTCGATTTCGTCGGCGCCGGCATCCACGGCCAGTGCGGTCTCGGCCACCTTCACCTCGATAAATGTCTGCGACGAGGGGAAATTGCCGGTCACGCAGCATACGTCCACTTTGCTCACGTCGAGCACCGTGCGCACCACGGGGGCAAAGTTGGGATAGGTGCAGATGGCAGCCACGTTGGGCAGCTCGGGATGCTCCTCGTCGAAGGCATTCACGCGCTCCACAAACTGTGCCACGCTCGAGGGCGAATCGGTGGAATTGAGAGTGGTGAGATCCACGGTATTGAGCAGGAATTTGTGCACTTCCGTGGTGTTGCACGCATCGAAATTGTCTTTAACGATCTTTTCCACTGCGGCCTTTACGGCTGCGTCGTCGGTCACTACGCTGCTGGCAGCGATTGCATCGTTGTATTTGTCGCTCATAGTTGTATGATTATTATTGATTTCTTAATTTCGGATTGTTGATGTGGCGCGTGGCGTCGCGTGCGGTCTTCTTGGCCAGCGTGGCCTCGAAAGCCTCGGAGAGGTCGGTGCCCGTCTGGTTGGCGATAGCCATCACCACCCACAGCACATCAGCCAGTTCTCCCGCCAGTGCCTCCGGGTCTTCGCCCGGCTTGAAGCTCTGGTCGCCGAAGCGGCGAGCCATTATCCGGGCCACCTCGCCCACTTCCTCGGCCAGCACGGCCATATTGGTGAGAGGCGAGAAATAGCGCACGCCCGTGGTGGTGATCCACCGGTCCACCATCCGCTGGGCCTCGCGCAGCCCTATGCCGCCGTCGCGCTCGCTGTGCATGCTACTTTCCGGCGATGATATCAAGCACGGTGGGCGTGATTTCGTTGTTGTTGTTCAGGCCCTTGAAACGGTCGGCGCCCACGCCCACGGCAAAGAGGGGCACTACGTTGCCGGTGTGGCTCGTGGAGGTGAATCCGTAGCCGGCTTTCTCGTTCACGAGATTGAGCACGGCCACCGAGAATGCGTCGAAATTGGCGTAGAGCGTCTTCTGGTCCTCACTGTTGCGCTTCTCAAAGGTGCTCACAAACATATCCTTGAGCTTCTGCTCCTCGGCCTCGCTCACGGGAATGGCCTTGAAGAGGCCGAAATCCTCTTCGAGCTTGGCGCGCATGTCGTCCCAGGTGTACACGCGGCGGTCGCGCAGCATGGCCTTGCATTCTTCGCTGAACATTTCCTTCGACTTGCGCTGATGCTGAAGATAATCGAAGTGCGACGAATACTTCACCGTGTTATTGCCCATGGCCAGACCGCCGGTATCGTGGTCGGCGGTCACCACTATGAGGGTCTCGTCGGGGTGCTGCCTGTAGAACTCCATAGCAATGTCCAGCGCCTTGTCGAAGTGGATTATCTCCATCACGGCTGCGCCGCCGTCGTTGCCGTGCAGGGCATGGTCGATATTGCCGCCCTCCACCATCATGAAGAAATGCTCCGGAGTGTACTTCTCAAGCTGGCCAAGGCACAGCGTGGTGAGCTGCACCAGGTCGATATTGTCCTGAATGCTGTCGACGGTGTAGCCCAGGTTCCACACGTGGCCCTTCTCGGTGTTGAGCAGGCACACGCGTCGCGAGTCCATCAGGTCCACGCTCTCTGGGCCGCAAAGCAGCTGCACGCCGTTGGTCACGAAAGCCTCCGCGATTTCGTCGTGATGGTCGCCGTTGAGCCCGTAGAGGCCGGCGCCGCCAAGGAATTCAAAGCCGCTCCGGGCAAATTGCAGGTCGATGTCGCGGTGCATCGCGCGATTGGCCACATGGGCGTAATAGGCGCCCGGCGTGGCATCGTCGGCTGCAACGCTCGTCACCAGGCCCACGCCCCAGCCCTGCTCGTGCAGTTTGGTGGCTATTGATGCCACGGCTGTGGTGTCGGCATCCATACCCAGCATACCGTTGCGCGTCTTGCTGCCCGTGGCGATAGCGGTGCCGGCGGCGGCGCTGTCGGTAGTAGAACTCGAGGCCGACCAGGTCTGGCACCAGCCCACCACCGGCATCTGCATCATCGTGAGGGGCTCATCGCTGCCCAGCACGGTGCGGTAGTAGTTCTGCGCGGCCATCACGGGCCCCATGCCCATGCCGTCGCCTATATAATAGAACACATAGCGGGGAGCCTCGGCGCGTCCCGCCATCACTGCCAGCCCGAGAGCGGCTGCCACAAAGAGTTTTTTGAACATTTTCATTCGCTTTAAGTTGGATTGAAGCAAAGGTACAAAAAAATATAAGACAATCGTACCCTTTTCCACAAAAAAATTAGGCAGGTCTTTGGGCCAGAGGCCCATCCTCTTGTTAACCCCGTGCGGGTGCACGGGGTGCAAGCCTTAATTGGGATTCAGCCCCGGAGGGGGTGCCCGGTGCTATCGGTAAAGTCACCCCCTCCGGGGCTGCTTGCCTATGTACCAAAATACCCCGCGCGTCCGCACGGGGTTAACAATAGTGCGGGCCTCCGGCCCGGTTCAAGCTCCGCGCTCCGGCCGCAATCCGAAGAGGAAGGTGCGCAGCAGGGGGCTGCGGCGCAGTATGGCGCTCACCACCAGGCTCATCATCACCACCATTGCCGTGATGATGCCCGCCACGAGAAGTTGCAGCACAAAGCGGTTGTCGGGCAGCAGCACGCGCTTCATAAACAGCAACTTGGGCAGAAAAAAGTAGTGGATATAATAGACATCGAGCGTGCGGCGGCCCGTGTAGTTCATCAGGCGCGTGAGCCGCGTGTCGCGATTCCAGTAATCCGCCATACCGTAGAACATTATGACCACCACTGCCAGACCCAGGTAGCGCATAGCCTCGCCTTTCACAAGAATGTACCATATGGAATCGTAATAACGGGGAATACCGCCCACTATTGCACGCCATATGAATATAGACGCCACCAGACTAATAATCACCACGGTGGCAAAAGCGTTTGACGCCATCAATGCAAAAAAACGCTTGCGGTATTGTGCCGCAGCGAGCCCCAGCACAAAGAATTGCATATAATACGACACCTTATGCCATTCACAAACCTTGGTAAGAGTATTGACCGGCAGCACGAATTTGCCTGCCAATAACACACAGGCCAACACCGCGAGCACTACTATACTCACACCCGGGCGCAGCCGCCGGCATGCGAGCGTCACCGCAACATAAAGCAAATACATCTGAAAAAGTGCTACGGTGAACCAATACCATGCAAGCCCATCTGAAAAATTGATGCGCGGCTGCGTCAAATAGGCATACATACAGAAAAATATTATCGCCCCCAAAATCTGCGCCGTGAACTTGCGGCGCAGAATGTCGGCCAGCCGCGAACGAGTCCACCAGTCACGGCTGCGAAACGAGAAAAATCCGCTCACAAAGAAGAAAAGCGGCATCCTGAATGTGATGAGCAGCGAACTGAGCGCAGTGTTTTCATCACCTAAACCCATACGCTGAAGCACGTGGCCCAGCACCACCAGAATGATACTGAAACCGCGCATTGCATCCATCCACAGGATGCGGCCGTCGCCTGATATTGCAGCGTTGGTTTTCATTGCGCAGCAAAGTTACCACATTATTTCACACTCCGCTCCACTTTTAACTAAAAAAAATCGGCAACGATTTGTATTTCCTTGATGGGCCGGAGGCCCTTTCTCTTGTTAACCCCGTGCGGACGCACGGGGTACAAGCCTAAAATAAGCTACAGCCCCGGAGGGGGTGACCGGCGAGATCGAGAAAGTCACCCCCTCCGGGGCTGCTTACCGGGGACATTACTACCCCGCGCGTCCGCACGGGGTTAACAAACGGGCGAGCCTCCGGCCCGCTATCTATATCATATTATTTCACACTCCGCCCCACTTTTAACTAAAAAATATTTGCAGAGCGTGAAAATATGTGCTACCTTTGCGGCATGAAAACAACGTTTTCTACCACCCACGCCACAGGCGCACCGCTCCGATCGGTTCTCGGCCCCACCCGAGACGATACGGGGCGTATTTATTTTTAGCGATAATACCAAAACCAATATACACCAATTAATTAATCGTTTCTATGAAGAAATTTTTACTCTCTTTGGCAATGGTGCTCGGCATCTGCGCCGCTGCAAGCGCTGAAAGCGTAACCCTGCCTGGCGCCGACAAGGTTTGGGAGAACTACACCTGGACCGAGGACGGCGACAATATCAAGGGTACCGTGGAAGGCTACTCGCTCCTACTCGAAAAGAACAGCTCGACTACAGCCCTCGTTAAACCCGACCAGTATTCCATCCGCATCTATGCAGGCGCTAAGCTCCACATTACCGCTCCTGAAGGCGTGACTTTCAGCAAGGTAGAAGTAACTATCAACTCCAACGGCAACAAAGCCACCGAGGCCAGCGCTTCCGACGGCTGGACCGTTTCGGCTTTCGATGGAGGTAAATTCACCATCACCGCAGCCACCCCCCAGAGCACTCTCACTTTCGATGGTGCCGGCAAGCAGCTGCGCGTGGCTTCCATGGTAATCACCACCGGCGAAGCCGGCGAGGACCCCGATCCCACTCCTGATCCCACGCCCGATCCCACGCCCGATCCCACGCCCGATCCCGTTGGAGATGGTGTAGTAGTAGACTTCTCCACCGACGCCAATGCAGATCTTCTGCCTTCTACTGAATCTGAGACCGCCACTGATGCCACCATCGATGGTGTGGATTTCACTTTCGTAAACTGCAAGGCCGGTAACTACCAAGGCAAATACCTGCAGATTAGCGGTAAAAATTACACCGGCAAAGCCTATATGGATTTCACACTTCCTATCGACACCAAATCCATTACTATTCACACCGGCAACAATGCTTCTACCAACGTAACCGTTACACTGTCTGTTGTTAATGGAGATGCCATCGTAAGCGATCTCAAGCTCGACGCTAAGGATGCCGACTTCACTTTCAACCTCCCCGCAGCTTATCAGGCAAAGGGCACTGCTCTGCGTCTCGCCACTTCCAACAACTTCAATGCCCAGATTAGCAAAATGACATTCTCGGGCGAAGCCGGTGAAGTTCCCCCCACT
>CAMWRI010000001.1 GCA_947176585.1 uncultured Porphyromonadaceae bacterium | reverse complement strand
ACTTGATTTTACCGATCTCGGGAAAATATTCTTTTGCCATTGTCGTATAAGGTTTATAAGATATTGGTTAATTTGTTGGTTTTTTTATTTATTGAGACGACTCTTCCAAAGCTCGTAGGCCTTGAGCACGGCGGGGCGCGTGGCCGGGTCGGGCTCCACGGTGCCGAGAAGCTCGAGCGATGCGAAAGCCTCGTCACGGTCCTTGTAGATGCCTGCGCCTATGCCTGCGCCCTTGGCTGCGCCCACGCTGCCGTCGGTGTCGTAGAGCTCGATGGTGGCGCCGCTCACGTCGGCCAGCGTCTGGCGGAACACGGGGCTGAGGAACATATTGGCGTTGCCGGCGTGGATCTTGGTGACGTCCAGGCCCAGGCCCTTCATGATCTCGATGCCGTACATGAAGGCGAATACGATACCCTCCTGAGCCGCGCGGATGATGTGGCGGCGGTCGTGGGTGTTGAAGTTAAGGCCGTGGATGCTGCAACCGGGGTCGGCGTTCTCGAGAAGGCGTTCGGCGCCGTTGCCGAAGGGCATGATGCTCAGGCCCAGGGCACCCACGGGCACCTCGGCGGCGAGCTTGTTCATATCATCGTAGCTGATGCCGGCGGGAGCCACGTTGCGCTTCACCCAGGAATTGAGGATGCCGGTGCCGTTGATGCACGTGAGCACGCCGATACGGGGCGCCTCGGCGGTGTGGTTCACATGGGCGAAGTTGTTGACGCGCGAGAGCGGGTCGTAGTCCACTGTGCCGTTCACGCCGTACACTACGCCGGAGGTGCCTGCGGTGGACGCTATCTCACCCGGCTCGAACACATTGAGCGACAGTGCGTTGTTGGGCTGATCACCTGCACGATAGGTCACGGGGATGCCGGGAGCGAGACCCAGCTCGGCGGCGGCTTCGGGAGTGAGACGGCCCTGCTCGCAGAATGTGCTGCGCACCTCGGGCAGAATTTCGGTCTGGAAGCCGAAGTAGTCCATGAGGAATGCGGCCGGAGCATTGGTCTTGAAATCCCAGAGCATCATCTCGGAGAGGCCTTCGGGGTTGGTCACGAGTTCTCCGGTCATACGCATAGCGATATAATCCGCCGGCAGCATGATCTTGTGGATGCGTGCGAACACCTCGGGCTCATTTTCCTTCACCCATGCCAGCTTGGCGGCGGTGAAGTTGCCGGGCGAGTTGAGCAGATGGCTCAGACACTGCTCGTGGCCGAGAGTGTCGAATGCCTCGCGACCATAGGGCACCGCACGGCTGTCGCACCAGATAATGGAATCGCGCAGGGGCTTGCCCTCGCTGTCGACACACACAAGGCCGTGCATCTGATACGAGAAGCCGATGGCGGCGATGTCGGCGGGGTTGATGCCGGCTTTGCCCACGACTGCTGCCGTGGCTTCCTTGAGATACTGCCACCAGCTGTCGGGGTTCTGTTCGGCCCAGCCGTTCTGGAGAGCCTTGATGGGTGCTTCCTGTTTGGGGAAGAAGTCGGAGGCGACGGCACGGCCCGTCTTGGCATCGACAAGCGAAGCCTTGACGGAAGAAGTGCCTATGTCATAACCTAATAAATACATTGCAATGTGTTGATTTATAAGTTTATCTATAGATATTCAAAAGAGAATCCGAGGGACATTCGTAGTTGCTCAGGGGCAACTTCACACGCATGAGCGAATCGAGCGGCGTGCCGGGCTGCTCCAGTCCCTCCGGCACGGGCATGCCCGAGAATGTGCCGAAATACTGCACGCAGGCATCACGCCACCAGCGGGCATCGCGGGCCTGCACGTCGAGCTTGCGGGCCACCTCGTCGTAGACGGCAGCAGGCACGTAGGGGCGGGCCTTGGCCCAGAGCGCGGGATAGCCGTCGACCGTGCGGACACCGCGGTCGTAGGCCACGCACAATTCGTCCCACATGGTGCGCCCTGATTTCATGCGGTGATCCCAGGGCACATGGTGGAACCACAGCAGGAATTGCTCGGGACACGTGTCCGCATCATCGAGCAGGGCGGCAAGGCTGTCGGGGTACTGCGCCACGGCATTGCTGCCGGTGTGGCTGCGATCGAAGCCCAGGCCGGCCTTATCGGCGCGGTGGTAGTAGCGCGGAAGCCAGTCGGCACGTGCTCCCGGCACATCGCACCACGGTTCGGGGCCGTAGTGGTGGCCGAAGGCGAAGATATGGTGAAGTCCCAGCGGCATCATATAGTCCACCACGGCCTCACGCGAGCCAAGCATCATGGAACGAACGGCGGCCCGCACGCTGTCGGGCACCGTGGCCGGGGAATCGGCAAAAAGCCGCGTGGCCATCCATTCGTCGGCAATCTCGGCCGGTGTGAGCGAGGGATTCCACGCCATACGGCCGAACGCATAGAGATTGGCGTCGGCAAAGGGGTGGCCGGTCATGCCGGGCACATCGCCGATATTAGCAACGCCTGCGACAGCCGCGAGCGACGCAGGCTCCACATAGTCGAAAAATTCGCTCCACATGGGTGCCAGATATGCGAGGTGATTGCTGTGGCCCAGGTATTCCTGAGTGATCTGTAATTCCACCATTTCGGGGGTGTGTTCCATAGCACCGAAAAGCGGACTGTAGGGCTCGCGCGGTTGAAAATCCACGGGGCCGTTCTTGACCTGGAGAATAACGTTGGGAGCGAATTCGCCATCAAGGGGCTTGAATTCGAGGTAGGCCTGCTTGGCGCGATCGGCATCGGCGGGAGAGTAGACGAAGGCTCGCCACATCACTATTCCTCCGTGGGGCGCGAGGGCCTCGGCCAGCATATTGGCGCCCTCAGCATGGGTGCGTCCGTAGTCGCAGGGACCGGGCTGTCCCTCGCTGTTGGCTTTCACGAGGAAACCGCCGAAGTCGGGGATGGCGGCGTAAATTTCATCCGCCTTGTCTTTCCACCACTGCCGCACGGCGGCATCGGCAGGGTCAGCGGTGGCGAGGCTGTCGAGCGCCACCGGCGATGCGAAGTTCACCGAGAGGTAGGTGCGGATGCCATACTCACGAAGCACATCGGCCAGCGTTTTCACTCTGGCGATATACTCGCCCGATAGAATGCGGGGCGAGGCGTTCACGTTGTTGAGCACCACGCCGTTGATACCCACCTGAGCGCAACGCTCGGCATACTCGGCGTAGAGCGGCGATATCTTGCCCGGCAGCTCGTCCCATTTCCAGATACTGCTGCCGGCGTAGCCGCGCTCCACGGTGCCGTCGAGGTTGTCCCAGTGGTTGAGCAGGCGCAATGCGTAGGCGGGATTCTCCACAACGTCGCAACCCACAGTGTCGGCACCCATGGCGTGCATGCGCATGAGATGCCATGCACCGTATCTGAGTCCGGCATCGCTCGGCGAGGTCACCCGCACCGGCCCTCCTGCCTTGCGGCTTATGCGGAAGCCTTCGGGCGACGTGAAGGCGGTGTCGGTGCTGTCGATAAGCATCTCAAGCTCGCCGGGATACACTATGGAGGTTCCGGCCACGGCTGTGGTTTCCTGCCTGCCGCAAGCGGCGAGCAGGAAAGAGGCTATAATATATATTAATGTATAGCGCTTCATTCGCCGTTGCCCTCGCCGTCGATGGTGTGGATATGGCCGTTTTCGTCGTAGGTGAGTTCGCACACCTTGAGGCTGCGCAGCCACGACTTGCCGCCGGAGGGCTTGCTGTCGTGGTGGAAAAGATACCACTTGCCATCGTATTCGATGATGCAGTGGTGTGTGGTCCAGCCTGTCACGGGGGTGAGGATCACACCCTGATAGGTGAAGGGTCCGTAAGGGTTGTCGCCGACGGCGTAGCACAGCAGATGGCTGTCGCCGGTGGAATAGGAGAAGTAGTATTTGCCGTTGTACTTGTGCACCCAGGAAGCCTCGAAGAAGCGGTGCGGATCATCGGCGCGCAGGGGCTTGCCCTCGGCATCCACCACCTGAACGGGACGGGGTTCCTCGGCAAACTGAAGCATATCCTTGCTCAGGCGCACACAGCGGCTGGGCAGCGAGGGCTCGGCGCCTTCGGGCAGATAGGCGGCCTCGAGAGCCTTGTTGTCGCGGTAGCGCTGGAGCTGGCCGCCCCAGAGACCGCCGAAGTAGAGGTAATACTCGCCGTCGGTATCGTCGTGGAGCACACAGATGTCCATCGAGTAGCTGCCGCGGATGGGATCGGGCTCAGCCACGAAAGGACCTTCGGGACGGTCGGCCACGGCCACGCCTATGCGGAAGATGTCGTTCTTATCCTTGAGCGGGAAATAGAGGTAGTATTTGCCGTCCTTCTCGGCGCAGTCGCAGTCCCAGAGCTGACGTCCTGCCCAGGGCACATCGGCGATGTCGAGAGCCTTGCCGTGGTCGGTCACCTTGCCGGTCATGGGGTCGCCGTCGATCGAGAGCACGTGCATGTCTTTCATCACATACTGGTCGCCGTTGTCGTTCTCTACGTTCTCGCATTCCCAGTCGTGGGAAGGATAGATATAGATGCGGCCGTTGAACACGTGGGCACTCGGATCGGCCATATAGTCGTCGGGGAAAAGATAGCGTTTCATTTATTTGTTCTTATGGTATTCGGTGAGTTTTTTCAGGAAGGGTTTCATCTCGTAGTTGCGATCGAAGAGCAGCGGATATTCCACTCGGCCACGCATGGGCCAGCCGTTTTTCCATGAGTCGCCGTCGCTCACACCCCATGCCGTCACGCGGTCGATCTGATCGGCGTGGCGCAGGAAGAGGCTGTAGAAGGCGTCCATGCGGCTGTTCCACTCGGCGGCCACATCAGCGGGCAGCCCGTCGGGATAGGGATTCATGGCCTTGCGGAATGCCACAACGTCGGCCACATTGGCCGAGCGGTGCAGCGTGGGCAGCGCGCTCATGTCCCATTCGGTGATCATCACCTTGCAGCCGGTGCCGGCAAAAGCGTCGATTGCCTGCTCGAATTCTTCAAAGTCGGGGTAGTCCATGCCCATGTGGCCCTGCATGCCTATGCCGTCGATGCGCAGGCCGCGCTTCTTGAGCTCGCCCACCAGGCGCACCACGGCATCGCGGCGTCCGGCCACGTTCATGCCGTAGTCGTTATAGTAGAGTTCGGCATCTGGGTCGGCCTCGTGGGCATACTGGAACGCCAGCGGAATGAATTCCTCGCCCAGAATCTGATAGAGGGGGCTCTTGCGGTATGAGCCGTCTTCCACGATAGCCTCGTTCACCACGTCCCAGCCGCGCACGCGGCCTTTGTAGCGCCCCACCACGGTGTGGATGTGGTCGCGCAGGCGTGCCTTGAGGGTATCGGCACTCACATATTTGCCCTCGTCGTCCACGAGAAACCAGGGAGCAAGCTGGCTGTGCCACACCAGGCAGTGGCCGATGATGTCCATGCCGTTGTCTTCGCCGAATTTCACGAATGCATCGGCATCGTCCCAGAAGTACACGCCCTTCTCGGGGTGTATCTTCTCGTTTTTCATCACGTTTTCGGCCACGATGCTGTTGAAGTGATGCTTGACCACCTCGGCACCCTTGGTGTCTGTTTCATGGGCCTGGAAGTTGTTGATGGCTACGCCCACCTTGAATTTATCGCCGAAGACTTCCTTCAGCGGAGTGTCGTTGAGGGTGGGCACCTGCGCTGCAGCACTCAGTGCTGCAACCGCGGAAAGTATAGTAAGAATCGTGTGCTTCATGGATTTATTTGTTGCGTCGTTCGATTTCGGCGTTGATTTCGTCTATGCGCTTGTCGTCGAGCTCATAGCGGGAGATGATGCACATGGCCAGGAGCAGGAGCGCTGCGGGAATAACGGCCACGAGCCAGAGGATGCCCTGCTGGGCGAATGCGGTCTGGGCGGGAGCGTCCACATCGAAGCCCACGAATGCGAGCACCAGGCCTGGCACCACGCCGCCAAGGGCCATGCCGGCCTTGTAGAAGATACCGGTGAGGGCGTTGACGATACCGCTTATGCGCTTGCCGTGGGTGTACTCGCCGTAGCTGATCACCTCCGGCACGAGAGCCCACATATAGCCGGTGGCCACGATTATGCCGGTGCTCTTCACGAACTGCGCCACATACACGAGCCACATGTGCTGCTTGAGCGCGTCGATCATGGAGATGGCGTAGAGCATACCCATACCCACGATAGCCGTGGCCAGGAAAATGTAGAACATGCCTTTCTTGCCCACCTGCTTCTTGATCCAGGGAATCATGGGCATGAAGATGAAGGCGGGGATGGAGCCCAGACCCATGAAGATGGAGAGCTCGTCGGCGGTGCCTCCCAGATTGTAGTTTATGTAGTAGGCGCCGGCACTGTTGCTGATGGCCATGAGGCCGAAGGCAGTGATGAAGAAGAAGGCCAGGATGCGCAGGGGGCGGTTGCGCATGAATTCCATCCACAGGTCGCTCACGCGCACATTCTCTGTCTCGCTCTTGGGCATCACCACGCGCTCGCGGCATTGGGTGAAGCAGAAGATGAGCAGGGCCAGACCCACGATGCCGTAGATAGTCATGGTGGCGAACCATGCGTAATCGTGATTGGATAGGTCGGATGTTTCGTTGGGGTCGAAGAATTTCACCACATAGGGGATGCCCATGCCCACGGCGAGGCCGCCAAGATTGGCCATAAACATGCGGGTGGAGGTGAGCACGGTGATCTCGTGGGTGTCGCGGGTGAGCGATGCGTTCAGGGCGCCGTAGGGCACATTGATTAAAGTGTAGCACATGCTCAGGCCCACGTAGGTAACGTAGGCATAGACCAGCGAGCCGCTGAATCCGTTCCAGAAGCAGAGGATGGCGAACGCCGTGAGGGGTATGCCACCCAGCACCAGATAGGCGCGGTATTTGCCCAGGCGGGGATTATGGCTGTCGACGAATGCGCCCACGATGGGGTCCCACACCACATCGACTATACGCACCACAAGGAACATCACTGCGGCGGCAGCGGGCGAGAGGCCGTAGACATTGGTGTAGAAGAACAGCAGATACATGCTGATCGTCTGATAGATGAGGTTCTGCGCCAGGTCGCCGGAGCCGAAACCTATGCGCTGAATCCAGGAAAGCTTGTAGAAGCCGTTTGCTTCGTTCTGTGTATTATTCATGGCAGGTTAATTATTTCTTATTTGCGGGAAGTGCGGGAACCACGGCGTCGGCCACGCGTATTCCCAGGGTCTTCTTGTCGAGGGGGTGGATATCGTTCCATTCGCCCAGGTCGCTGTTGCGGATGAGGGTAGCATGCGCGTCGGCATCGGCCACGGCAGCCTGCACGGCGCGCATCTCGGCCCATGCACGGCGTCCGCCCGTGTCGGAGGGATGGAGAAAATCTGCGAGCTCCACAATGTAGAAAGGCATGTCGGGATCGTTGAAGCCTTTGCGCCAGTCGGCGATCATTGCGGTGAGCTTGGCGGCGTATTCGTCGCGGTTGCCCACGTTCGACTCGCCCTGATACCACACCGCGCCGGCAAAGGGCACGTTGAACAGCGGGGCTATCATCGAATTGTAGAGCACCACGGGAGTATAGTGGTAAAATTCCATACCGGGGCCCTGGGGCATACGCGCGCCCACGCGGTGCTTCCATGTGCCCTCGAGCGAGATGTCGCTGCCGTCGGCGGTGAGCAGTTTGTAGGGCTTCTCGAGCACGAATTGCGGGCGACCGCCTCCGCTGATTCCGCGCACGGTGATCACGTTGTCGCCCTCGTGCAGCACTCCGGCAGGCACATTATAGATACGGGGGGGATACTGATAACCCACGGTGCCCACGAATGTGCCGTTCACGAAAGCAGAATCAGCACCCTCGAAGCAGCCTAGGCGCAGAGTGGCCGGGCCGGAGGCCTGGTCGGCTGTAAGGTTTACGTGGCGACGCAGCCAGTGGCTGCCGATGAGGGGACGACCGGTGCGGAGATCGGCTCCCCACACGCTTTCGAGCAGGTCCACATCGTCCCAGCTGCTGTCGTCGAGTGCGGGATCGCTCCATTGCACGGCGGCGATACGTCCGGGATCGGTAGCGTAGAGCACTGCGTTCCAGTGGCCATAGTTCTCGCCTTCAAGCTTCTTGATGCGGGCGCGGTAGCCGTCGTCTTCATACATCTTTTTCCTGGCCAGGTCGGCGGGCCAAGCTGCGATGGTCTCCTCCGAGGTCCAAGCCTCCACAGGTGTGCCTCCCCAGGAAGAATTGACGATACCCACGGGCACCCCTGTGCGCTCGTTGAGCTCCTTGGCGAAGAAATAGGCCAGGGCAGAGAAGTTCATCACGTTCGGCTGCGTGCAAGGCTTCCATGCCGATGCGGGAGTGTCGGCACGGGGGCCGTCAAATGCGGTGGTCTGCGGCACCTGATACTGCCGTATCTGCGTATTCTCGTAGGCGGCGATTTCATCGGCAAACATATCCGTGACGCGGCGCACGGGAAGTTCCATATTGCTCTGGCCGCTGCATAGAAACACGTCGCCGCTGAGCACATCGCTCAGCACCACGTCGTTCACGTTTATTGTGTAGGGGCCTCCGGCGGCGAGGGGAGCCAGTTCGAGGCTCCAATGGCCGTCGTTGTCGGCCGTGACCGTCACGGGCTTGGCTTTACGTGCGGAAGCCTTTGCGGTCACCGTCTCGCCGGGCTCGGCAGTGCCCCACAGGCGAACAGGGGCTCCGCGCTGCACCACCATGCCGTCGGTGAGTATCGACGGCAGCTGCACTCGAGCCTCTGCGCCTGATGCCACGAGCATAGCCGCGGCAAATATTGCTGAAATGCGATAGTTCATTTATTTGTACTGATAGGTTTTTATATGCAGAATTTTATCGTCGTCCACTCCGATGCGTGCATGACGTCCCTGGTGGGTTTCGTCGCCGTTGAGGGTGCGTATGCGCCGCAGTGTGCCGTCGGGCTCCACCGCCACTTCTTCCACCGAGGCAAGGCCTATCCTGGGACGGTCGCCCCACTTAGCGACAGCCTCGGTGCGGTCGGCACCGCTGTTCAGGAAGCCGTCTTCGCCCAGAGATACGGCCGGAGCAGATGCGCTTTCGGCCACATGCTCAAATTTGGCCACGGTGCCGGAGCCTATCAGCAGATAGTCGTTCGGAGCGAGGCGGATGAGTATGGCGCCCTTGTCGGGCCAGCGGGTACCGTCGGTGGCACGGGGATCCCATGGCAGGGTGAAGAAATGCGAGAGCGTGATGCGGGTATCGCCGTCCACAATCTCGACGGACGGATTTTCGGGAGTAAGGAGCACGCCGTCCAT
The DNA here is from genome assembly GCA_947176585.1 of uncultured Porphyromonadaceae bacterium. Taxonomy (GTDB): domain Bacteria; phylum Bacteroidota; class Bacteroidia; order Bacteroidales; family Muribaculaceae; genus CAG-873. The sequence continues at coordinate 42,804 of CAMWRI010000001.1, read as the reverse complement.
CGCATCAGTGCCGCGATAGCGTGCTATCACCGGGGTGGCCTGAGCGATGGTGGCATAGGCGCTGACCAGCGACGGCAGCGTGGCAGCTGAGCCGTTTTCGATGCTGAAGGGGCTTATGCCTATGGCGTCGTGCCGGCCGATCACGTAGTAGGCCTGCGCGCCGTTGGCATCCTCGCGGCGCACCTCGGGAATGAACAGCACATTGTCGGGGAGGGCGTATTGCGCCACCCAGTCGGTGAAGCCACTGTCATAGATATCGGGCGAGAGAAAGTCAATAGTGGGGGCTGCGGCATGCCAGATATCCTTGAGATGCGCCAGCGGACCGGCCGAGGGATATTCGCCGGGGCGGCGTCCGCGGCTGTTGAGCGCCGCGTTCACATAGAGGGGCATGCCTGTGATGGCACGGGCATCACGCGCCAGCTGCTCCACGTAGCGGGCATAGTTCCACGCCATGAAGTATTCGTCGGAATATCTGTCGTCGCCGAACACCTCTGCCCACGAGCCGGACGTTTTGTTGCCATGCCCGGCCCACCTGGCGGCGAGCGAGGGGTGCAGCGTCTCGCGGTTATGCTTCAGATGCCGGATAAGGGCGGAAGGCACGCCCTTGGCATATTCCGCCTCGGCGGCCGAGCTGTGGTCGCGGGCATCTTCGAGCATTCCGATCTCGTTTTCCACCTGCATCATCACCACAGTGCCGGCGGTGTCGGTGCGGGCAATGTGGCGCATGAGTTCGCCGAACGCGCGACAGTCTGCCTCAAGCACCTCCGGCGAGAACGCCGAAGCTATCTCGAGCGGCTTGCCGGCAGCAGTGCGGGCACGGGGAAACCGCGAGGTGTCGGCCTTGAACCAGGCGGGAGCATAACAGCTCATGGAGTTTTTCCAAGCTCCGAACCATAGAAACACCACACGAAGGCCGTTGGCACGGGCTGCTCCGAGCACGTCGTCGATACTCGTGAAGTCAAAATCGCCCTCGGCGGGCTCGATGAGCTCCCATGTGGCAGGCACGAGCACGGTGTTGAGATTCATGGCAGCCAGCCGCGGGAATATCGAATCCACATCGGCGGCACACGATGCCGAGGAGTTGCCCAACTCGCCTCCCAGGATGATAAACGGAACGCCGTCCACCTCGAGCTGCGGAGCCACCACCGCACGGTTGAGACGCGATGATGCGCCGCACGCAAGCGTGACTGCAAAGGCAAGAAATATGGCGAGGATATGTTTCATTATACTACATGCAAAGTTATAGCTTTGTCGAGACATATACGCGCGCGTTTGTAACTTATTATTATTGGCGCGTAACATCCTGCTTGCCGTAGGGTGTCTCATCCATGAAAAGATGCGACGGCATGTAACCTCCCATATCCACCACCACTTTCTCGAAAACGATTCCGGGAGCATGAGGAATGAGCCTGAGAGTGTGGATGCCCGGAGCCTTGCCGAGAGGCACGCGCACGGCCTTTTTCACCACTCGGGATGCCACCGTGGGGTAGAACACGGTGTAGATATTCTCGGGACGTTCGTTGAGGCGGGAATTGAAATTGACAGTCACGGGAGCAGAGTCGTCGAGCACCACATCGAAGGTGTGGCCGCCGCGGTTCGTGAAGTCGAGCGTGGATTTAACCACCACGTGCACCGTGGCCGAATCCGGCACCTCGCCGGCGGGCAATTCAAATTTATAAGCGAGATGTGAGGCTCCGTCGGGTTCCACGGTGTAGGGCATCAGAGCCACGCCTGAGAGCGTGCGGCCCATATCGGGAACGATTGTCCAAGCCGCGTCGGGCTGTCCCTCCGCCGTATTATAGTGCTCGGCTTCGATCACCACCGCGCCGTCGCGCGCCTGCGACACGAAGCCTCCTGCTGCACGGTCAACGCCGTCGATGCGGATGAGGTCAGGAAGTCTGTCGGCAGGGAAATTATCGTGCCACTCGGTATAGCCGATGTGTTTCTGCGTCATCATACCGTTCCATTTGCCGCCCGCGAGGCGGTGATTGTATTCATCCATCAGGGCGGCGTCTCGGCGGAAGCAGCGCTCGCACAGGTCGGCCCACTCGTTGGCGGCGGGATCACCCGCAGCCGCGAGCTTATGGTTCATAGCCTGCGCGTAGTACATCTGATAAATATTGGACATAGCCTGAACCGGAAACAATATGAGCTCGAAATACGCATCGCGGTACTGCTCCGGCAGGGCGATATACTGCCGCAGAGCCTCCGCTTCGAGGCGCGCGTAGTCGTCGGCCACCCGGCGCCATTCGCCGCTCTCCAGATTGTAAGTATCCTTGTCGAGCATCTCGGCCGTGACGCGACCGTTGTACTTGCTGTAGAGATTGAGTATGCGGGCAGCCTCGGCTGCGTTCTCCTCTCCGAACTGCTGCGCGCACCACCCGAGCGGATACTCCATGAAGTTGGAGGCTGTGTAGCTCGCGGGGTTCCATGCCATATCCATAAAGAGGGTGATGGGATATTCCATGGGCTTGAGGTCGCCGACGTTGAGAATCCAGAGCTTGTCCACGCCGTAGTCGTAGGTGAGGCGCAGTTGCTCCCACATGCCCTGAATGGGCGTGACGTTGATCCACTTGGTGTTGCGCGGAGCACCCACGTAGTCAACGTGGTAGTACATACCCCACCCTCCCGGGTGCTTGCGTTCCCGCTCGTCGGGCAGACGGCGGACGTTGCCCCAGTTGTCGTCGCACACGAGAATAATAACATCGTCGGGCACCCGCAACCCCTTGTCGTAGTAGTCGAGAACCTCCTTGTAGAGCGCCCAGAGCTGCGGCGTGTCGCTCGCCTTGCGGCCCGTCTTGCGGGCGATGATCTTGCGCTGATTGTCGATCACGCGCTTGAGCAAAGCCACGTCGGCATCCTCGCTCATAGCCTCGTCGCCGTCGCCGCGCATTCCTATGGTCACGATATCCTCGGTGTCCTTCATGCGCTCGATTCCCTCGGTGAAGAACGCATCGATCACTTTCTGATTGGTTGCGTAGTTCCACTTGCCGTAGTCCTTGCGGTGCCGGGCCCATTCCTGATGATTGCGTGCCATGGGCTCGTGGTGGGAGGTGCCCATAATCACACCCATGCGGTGGGCGGTAGCGCTATTCTCGGGATCATCGGCATAAAAAGCCCAGCCCCACATGGCGGGCCACATATAATTGCCGCGCAGACGCAGAAGCAGTTCAAACACGCGCTCATAAAAACTATGATCGCCATAGTCGGTGCCATATGTGTTTTTCACCCACGACGTGAGGCATGGAGCTTCGTCGTTTAGGAACAGTCCGCGATAACGCACCGCAGGCTCGCCGGCAGTGAAGGAGCCTCCCGCAAGCGAAAGATTCCGATGCTTCTCCACCGGCACATCGGCCCAGTCGTACCACGGCGATACACCTATCTGCTCCGACAATTCATACAGGCCATAGACGGCACCCCGTCGGTCGCTTCCGGCCACAACAACTGCACGCTCCACTCCCGGAAGGGGATTGTCGACGGTGGTGATCACGTATTGCTCCGTCCTCCCCACGAGGCTGTCGAGGTCGACGGTTCCGCTCTTGCGCAGCGGCGCAAGCGTGGGACCGTCGACCGTACCTGCGATAATCATGCGGCCGACCGAAGGCTGTCCGAGCAGAACCGCGTCAGTTCCGCACACCCGACCGAAGTCGGCAGCCAGATTGGCGGCGGCTATCTTCACCGCCGAGTTCTCGCCGTCGTTCACGACGATGGCGGCGGGCACAGAATTTTCTATAAGAGAGAAGCGATCCGGCGAGGGAGTATCGAAAACGATTCCCCGATGGTCTTTTGCGACGGCCGAAATCGCCGCGAGACACAATCCGGCGGCAAGCAAGCTGCGTGTGACAGTCTTCATGGTTTTGGATATTCTATGTTGCGTTTAATTCTTCACAAAGTTACAAATATAATCTGAAAAAGTGTTATGAAGTGCGTAACGTACGGGTTGCTTTGTGTAACATTGTTAAAAGAATATCTTAAAAATACAGCTTTAATGTTAATTTTTTGGATGTAACATTTTTTCTACGTAACTTTGTGTTACAACTTAACCTTACCAATGAAATACACAATTGCCGCTCTCGTTATGACAATAATGTGGGCTGTCGGGGCGCAAGCTCAGACAGCCCGCGTGTTCGGTACCGAACACGCGCTTTCGAGCAGCCTCATCAACCAGCTGTATCAGGACCGCAACGGCATGATGTGGGTGACCACCGAAGACGGCATCTGCCGATACGACGGCAATAAATTCACCACCTACCGCAACATTCCGGGCGACAGCCACTCGCTGTGCAACAACTTCGTAAAATCGCTCTTTGAAGACGAGCAGGGCACGCTGTATGTGTGCTCGCGGCGCGGCATTCAGATTTACGATCCGGACACCGACTCCTTCTCGGAACGCCTCACCGACGCCTCCGGCAATGCGCTGCAGGCCTCCGTGGAGGCTATCGTGCGCCGCAATACCGACGAGTACTGGGTGGTGGGCGATTCCATCCGCCGATTTTCAGCCAAAGACCACATTATCCGCCACGTGCCGCCACTCGGCCCCGAGCTGCGCGACATGCACTGCGCCATAGTGGACGCAGCAGGAAACATATGGATGTCGAAAAACGAGCTGGGACTCTACCGCGTGAGCCCCGACGACCGCCTCACGCGCTATTTCGGCACCAAGGCCGAACCTGCCGTATCGTCAATGACCATAGGTAAGGACGGCCTCCTATACGCCGGCACCACCACCGGCATGCTAATGCGATACGACAGCGACAACGACACTTTCGACATACTAACTCCCGCCAGAGAGAAGGAAATAAAATGGCTGTATGCCGACAATAACGGCGACATCGTGCAGGCAACCGACGGCGACGGCATCATCGTGTACACACCGGCCTCCGGCACTCAGGAGCGCTTCAACTTCAGCAATCCCGACATCGCCTCCAGCCAGATCAAGACCCATTGCGCCATCCGCGATGCCGACAATAATATATGGGTGGCGCTGTATCAGACAGGCGTGGTGATGCTTCCGCAGCGCCCCAACTCCTTCGGCTACATAGGGCACAAGTCCATAGCCACCAACGTGATCGGGCGCAACTGCGTGTCGTCGATCTGCCGCGACCACACCGGCACGCTTTGGGTGGGAGTGGACAACGACGGAATCTACGCCCTCACCCCCACGCTGGAACAGAGCGCCCACCTCTCGAACAAAGACATCAACGTGCCTATGTGTATCTTTGAAGACAGCCAGCACAACCTGTGGGTGGGCACATATCTGCACGGCGCGGGCATGGTGGACCGCAAGACGGGCACCACGCGCCATATAGATTTCACGGGTGTGACCGACAGACCCGCCAACTGCTGCTTCGCGCTCACCGAAGACCGCGACCACAACGTGTGGATGGGCATGCTCAACTCCGGCCTTTTCCGCTACAACCTCGACGAAGGACGCCTCACCGATTATTCCTGGCAGAACCGTATCGACCCGTGGGTGGGTTCGCTGTACTATTCGCCTAAGACAAATTCGCTCTACGTGGGCACCTACTCCGGCCTGCAGATAGTCGACAACGTGTCGCTTGCCGACCCTCAGGTGACCACCCTTTTCCGCGAAGACGTGATATACTCCATCGATGAAGACCCGGATGGCGACATATGGCTGGCCACCACCAACGGCTTCCTGCGATACCATCCCGCCGACGGTTCGTCGAAGCGTTACAACATCTCCAACGGACTCAGCAACAACACCGTCTACGCCCTACGCCACGACGGGCGCTACGTGTGGGCCGGTCTGAGCTCCGGGCTCACACGCTTCGACCCGGCCACGGAGAGCTTCTCCAACTTCCTGGTGGACGACGGACTGCAGGCTAATGAATTTTATAAAAACGCCGTGTTCCGCGACCACGACGGTCACCTCTACTTCGGCGGCCCCGGCGGCGTGACCCACTTCAACCCGCGCGACATCACAGACCCGGGACGCCGATGGACGCCACGCCTGGCCGGCCTCTACCTGCACGGCACGCCCGCACGCACGGGCCGCTCCATCTACGAAGCATCGGAATTCCATCTGGCAAGCGACGAAAACTCGCTGTCGATAGAATTCGGCACCCGCGAGCTGGGCCGTCCACTATCGGTACTCTTCGCCTACTCACTCGACGGTAAGAGCTGGGAAACACTGCCGCCCGGATCAAACATAGTGAATTTCCATAATCTGAGCCCAGGACGCCACACACTTGCTTTCAAAAGCATCGACAGCAGCACCGAATCAAGCGTGCGCACCGCCGCTATTTTCATTGCAGCGCCCTGGTATGCATCGCCGTGGACCAAGGCACTGAGCGCCACAGCCGTGCTGATACTCCTGTGGTGGGGTGCACGCGCATGGCGCATCCGTATGCGCCAGCGCGCCGAAGTGCGCGACCTCATGCATGCCGAGCAGCTGAACGAGGCACGACTGCAATCATTCGTCAACATCTCCCACGAGATACGCACCCCCATGTCGCTCGTGATCAGTCCGCTACAAAAGTTGCTCGCAAGCGACAACGACTCAGGCCGCCGTCGCGAATACGGCCTGATACTGCGCAACGCCAAGCGCATCCTGCGCCTCATCGACGAGCTCATGGACCTGCGCAAAATCGAGAAGCACCAGATGAAACTCGAGCTTGCCGACACCCGGCTCGTGCCGTTCGTGACGGACCTTTGCGACACGTTCGCCAGAGTTTCGGCCGACAAGCATATCGAACTCAACTTCAACTACGACAACGCCGAAATTGCCGCGCCAATCGACTCGGCCAACTTCGACAAGATACTGATGAATCTGCTCTCCAACGCCGTCAAATACACCCCCGAGGGAGGGCGCATCGACATCAATCTCGCCGAAAACGACGGCAAAGTGGAACTATCAGTGACAGATACAGGCATAGGCATTCCCGACGCCGACAAGGAACGCATATTCGAGCGATTCTATCAGGCCCACGGCAACAGCGCGGGCGGCACAGGCGTGGGACTGCACCTCACCCACCAGCTCGTGACGCTGCACAACGGCACCCTCACCGTGGCCGACAACCCCGAAGGCCGCGGCACACGCTTCACCATCACCCTACCCGCCGCTTCCTGCACCGCCACCGACCGCGATACCGACGCCCTGTTTCCCGGTTCGCAGCCCGTGGCGGCGGGTCAGCCGCTCAGCGACATCAAATCGCTGCTCGTGCCCGACCTTGAAGAACCGGAAGATATGCCTGCACGCGCAGCCGAGGCACATCTGCTGGTTGTGGAAGACGACGCCGAAATACGCCGCTACCTCGAGCAGGAACTTGGCCGACGCTACCGCGTGGACAGCTGCGCCAACGGCGGCGAAGCACTCGATATGATTTTCGCCAATGCTCCGGACCTGATCCTGAGCGACGTGATGATGCCCGTGATCAACGGTCTCGACCTCACACGCATCATCAAGCAGAATATCAACCTCAACCACATCCCTATCGTGCTCCTGACCGCCATGACGCGCGACGAAGACAATATCAAAGCTATCGAAGCCGGAGCCGACGACTATATCACCAAGCCATTCAACATCGAGGTGCTGCGCACAAAGATAGCCGGCCTGCTGACGCGATACCGCAGCCTCAAAAACCGCTACAGCGGCCATCAGGAGTTCGACGACAAAATCGATCCCATCGAAGTGCAGTCCACCGACGAAAAGCTGATGAACCGCATCATGGCCGTGATCAACCGCGAGATGGCCAACCCGGAGCTGACCGTGGAACAGCTTGCGAGCGACGTGGGCCTGAGCCGCGTGCATCTCCACCGCCGCCTGAAGGCGCTCACCAACCAGTCGCCGCGCGACTTCATCCGCAACACGCGCCTGCGCCAGGCGGCGCGCCTTCTGGCCGAGAAGAAGCTGAGCGTATCCGAGGTGGCCGACCTCACGGGCTTCAGCAACGCCGGCAGTTTCACCACCTCTTTCAAGCGCCTCTACGGCGTCACACCGGGCGAATACGCCAAAGGAGAGGTGTCCAAAATGCAAGAAGCTGAGAATCAACTTTAGTGTTACGCCGCAAAATATAAATGTAACATCGAGAAATAAGCATTGAATCAAATCGGACTATAATGTTACACGCCTTAAAATATGCGTTACCGCCAAAATATTAAAAATTGTTTCGCATGACTAATTTTGCATAAAAATTAACTTCTAACAAAACTACACCGGAAAAACACGATGAAAAACGCCCTTGCAATAGCTACTCTGGCAGCCGCAATGTGTGCCTGCAACGCCTCGACTAAAGCACCCGAGGCGATACCCGGCACGGCGCTGTTCGACACTTTTGCCTACGACGGACACGACAGCATCTACACCACACTCGAGACCGACAACACCACATGGACCAACCCCCTGCTGCCCGGATGGTATTCCGACCCCTCGCTGTGCACCAACGGCAAGGGCGACTACTTCCTGGTAACCTCCACGTTCTGCTACTACCCCGGCGTGCCCATCTTCCACAGCCGCGACATGGTGAACTGGCGCCAGATCGGCCACGTGCTCAACCGCCCTTCTCAGCTCGAGAACTTCCAGGGCCAGCACATCAGCGGCGGCATCTTCGCCCCCGACATCGCCTATAATCCCGCCAACCAGACCTACTACATGATAACCACCAACGTGGGTGCCGGCAACTTCTTCGTGAAGACCACCGATCCCTTCAGCGGCGAGTGGAGTGATCCCATCCACCTGCCCGAAGTGCAGGGTATCGACCCCGCGTTTTTCTTCGACGAAGACGGCAAGGCCTACATCGTGAACAACGACGATGCCCCCGACTACAAACCCGAATACCCCGGACACCGCACCGTGCGCGTCGTTGAGTTCGACACCGCAACGGACAAATGCGTGGGCGAGCGCCGCATCGTGGTAAACAAAGGCTGGCGCCCTCAGGACAAACCCATCTGGTGCGAAGGTCCGCACATCTACAAAATCAACGGCGAATACTACCTGATGACCGCCGAGGGCGGCACGGGCGACTGGCACAGCGAGGTGATCTACCGCGGTCCCTCGCCTTTCGGACCCTTCACCCCCTACGAGAAGAATCCTATTCTGACGCAGCGCAATCTGCCCGCCGACCGCGAGAATCCCATCACCTGCGCAGGCCACGCCGACTTCCTGCCCACCACCGAAGGCGACTGGATGGCAGTGTTTCTGGCCTGCCGTCCCAACGAGCAGGGCTTCGAGAACCTGGGCCGCGAGACTTTCATGCTGCCGGTGGAATGGACCGAGGACGGCTGGCCTGTGATCAACCCCGACATGCAGCCCGTGGCTCTCACCGGCTCGCGCGGCGTGAAGATCGACGAGAGCACACGCACCTTCGGCAACTTTGCCGTGAAAGACGACTTCGACAGCACCGCGCTCGCCCAAGAGTGGATGACCTTACGCGCGCCCGCTACTGAATTATATTCGCTCGAAACCGTGCCCGGCCACCTTGCGCTCCAGTGCAGCGACGTGACCACACGCGAGAAGGCCACCCCCGCCTTTGTGGCCCGCCGCATCCAGCACCACGACTTCGACGCCACAACCACGATGACTTTCGTGCCCGACACCGCAGACCGCGCAGCCGGCGTGCTGCTCTTCAAGAACGAAGACCACCAGTACTTCCTGGGCCGCGGCCTCGACGAGAACGGCGCCGACGTGATCTTCCTCGACAAAGTGACCCCCGAAGGCACCGAGACCCTCGCAGAAGTGGCCGCGCCAGCCGCACAGACCGTTGACCTCAAGGTGAGCGGCAACGGCCCCGCCTTCGCATTCGCCTTCTCGGCCGACGGCGGTAAGAGCTTCACCACAGTGGCCGACGGCGTGGATGCACGCCACACCTCCACGGCTGCAGCCGGCGGCTTCACCGGCACCACCGTGGGCCCCTACGCTACGAACAAGAGAAAATAAACATAATACATTAATTTAATTAAAAGGAGACACACTAAACACCATCAAAAAACAAAAAAATCAAAGTACCAATCAATCCAATCATCTCTCTCCAATAACCTTTGGAAGAAAAACAAAAGCAAATAACCTGAACCAAACCAATTACTAACACATGAAAAATGTAAAGAAATTCTTTCGATGCATTTCGGTGCTCACACTGCTCATGGTGTGCGGAGGCTTTGCCGCACATGCCGAGACAGTGACCGGCACTGTGGTCGACGATACGGGCGAACCCCTGATCGGCGTCAGTGTTGCTCTTAAAGGCAGCAAAACGGGCGTGACCACCGACATCGACGGCAACTACGCCATCCAGGTGGCCGACACGAAGGCTGCCACTCTCACGTTCAGCTATGTGGGCATGGAGACACAGGACATCCGCGTAAACGGCCGCAAATCTATCGACGTTACTCTCAAGCCCAACAGCAATGCCCTCGAAGAAGTGGTGGTTGTGGGCTACGGCGCGCAGAAGAAAGCCTCCGTTGTGGGTGCTATCACGCAGACCACCGGCGAAGTGCTGGCTCGCGCAGCCGGTGTGCACGACATCGGCGCCGCCCTCACCGGTAACATGCCCGGCGTCGTGACCACACAGAGCTCCGGTATGCCCGGCGACGAAGAGCCCGAGATCACCATCCGCGGCGCTTCCTCGTGGAACGGCTCCTCTCCTCTTGTGCTCGTGGACGGTATCGAGCGTCCGATGAGCTCCGTTGATATGAGCTCCGTTGAGACCATCTCGGCCCTTAAAGACGCATCCGCAACGGCTGTGTACGGTGTGAAGGGCGCCAACGGCGTAATTCTCATCACCACCAAGCGCGGTACCGAAGGCCGTGCTAAGATCGATGTGGGCTTCACCGCCACCATGAAGACGATCTCCCGCCTTCCCGACAAGTACGACGCCTACGACGCAATCGGCATGACCAACCGCGCCATCGAGCACGAGCTTGCCCTGAACCCCACGTCGTGGAACTACCTCGTGCCCCAGTCGCAACGCAACATGTACCGCTACCGCACCAGCCTCGAGGATATCGAGCGCTACCCCAACGTGGACTGGAAGAACGAACTGTTCAAGGACGCAGCAATGAGCTACAACGCCTACGTGAACATCTCCGGTGGTACAAAGTTCGTGCGCTACTACGCAGCCGTCGACTTCGTGAGCGAGGGTGACCTCTTCCGCGAGCAGAACCCCGGCCGCGGCTTCGTGAACGGCTTTGCCTACAACCGCCTGAACGTACGCTCCAACCTCGACTTCTCGCTGACTCCCACCACCACCTTCAAGGTGAACGTGGCCGGCAGCAACGGCGTACGCAAGACCCCGTTCAGCGGCAGCGGCGAATACAACGTGGACTGGAACGCAGCCCAGATCTGGGCCGGTGTGTACAGCGCCGCTCCCGACCAGTTCATGCCTATCTACAGCGACGGTTCGCTGGGCTACTACCCCGAATTCGCATCGCAGGTGGGCAACTCCGTAAGCCAGATCCTCACCTCGGGCTACATGAACACCATGAACACCCGAATCAACACCGACTTCGTGCTGGAGCAGAAGCTCGACTTCATCACCAAGGGCCTGAACTTCCGCGGCATGATCTCGTGGGACAACCTCTTCTACGACGCTAAGCGCGGCGTGCAGGACAACTACTCCGGCTACCAGAACAAGTGGATCGACCCCGTGACCGGCGAAGTAAGCTACAAGAACCTTCTGGACGGCAACACCAAGTTTGACTACCGCCCGATGGACAACCTGAGCACCAACGGCGGCGAAGTGATCAACTGGAAGACACAGCGCCACGTGAACTATCAGCTGCAGCTCAACTGGAACCGCACCTTCAACAAGCTCCACAACGTGGGCGTGACCGGTGTATGGACCCGCCAGGAGGATGCCTACGGCAGCGAAATCCCCCGCTACCGCGAGGACTGGGTGTTCCGTACCACCTACGACTTCGACGGCCGCTACCTGATCGAATATAACGGTGCCTACAACGGTTCCGAAAAGTTCGGTAAAGGCTACCGCTTCGGTTTCTTCAACTCCGGCGCTATCGGCTGGCGTATTTCGGGCGAGCCCTTCTTCAAGGCCCTTACCCCCTACATCAACAACCTGAAGCTCCGCGCCTCCTACGGTGAAATCGGTGACGACAGCGGCGACCGCTGGATGTTCATGGATCAGTGGGGCTACGGCTCGTGGAACGGCAGCGCAGCAGCAGCCGTTGTGGACGGCTCCGGCCGCCCCGGCAACACCACCCCCTACAACTACTACTACCAGCTCGTGATGGGTAACCCCGACGCACACTGGGAAAAGGTGAAGAAGTTCAACTTCGGTATCGACTATGGCTTCCTGAACGACATGTTCGCCGGATCTGTCGAAATCTTCAAGGACAAGCGTAACGACATTCTTATCCGCGGCAGCGAGCGCGCCATTCCCAGCTACTTCGGCGGCGATGCTCCCTGGGCCAACCTCGGATCGGCAGAGTCGAAGGGTTATGAAATCGAACTGCGCTTCAACTACCCCATCAACAAGGACATGCGCGTGTGGGCCAACTTCAACATGACCCATGCCGCCAACAAGATCATCAACAAGGATGACCCCCAGCTCAAGCCCGACTATCAGAAGCAAGCAGGCTACGCCATCGGCCAGGCCCACAGCTATATCGATGCAGGCTTCCTGAGCAACTACGACATGATCTACGGTGCTCCCGCATTCGACACCAACCAGGATCAGCGCCTTCCCGGCGACTACTATATCGTAGACTTCAACGGCGACGGCGTCGTGGACAGCAACGACTCCGCTCCTATCGGCTACACCACCACCCCGCAGAACACCTACAACGCCACCGTGGGCTTCGAGTGGAAAGGCTTCAGCGTATTCGCCCAGTTCTACGGCGTGACGAACGTGACCCGCTACCTCGACCTTCCCTGCTTCACCTATCGCCTGCACAACGTGTTCAACGAGCGTGAATGGTGGAGCGCAGAAACCGGCGACGGCGAGATGATGATTCCCCGCTACCTCTCCACGCCCAACGGCGCCTACAAAGGCACTCAGTCGCTCTACGACGGTTCCTACGTGCGTCTGAAGAACGTGGAAGTTGCCTACACATGGACCGGCGGCTGGATCAAGAAGCTGGGCATGAGCAACCTCAAGGTTTATCTGAACGGCAACAACCTCTGGCTCTGGAGCCGTCTCCCGGACGACCGCGAATCCGACCACGGCTATCAGGCATCGGCCTACCCGACTGCCCGCCGCTTCAACATCGGTGTGAAGTTCACTCTCTAATATCACATGAAAGCAATGAAAATGAATATATCAAAATTCCTCGCAGGCGCATTCATCGCGGTGGCTTCCACGATGGCTCTGACCTCGTGCGAAGACTATCTGGAAAAGGACCCCGATTCCACAGTCAACGCCGAAGACGCCTTCAAGGACTATAAGAATTTCCAGGGCTTCCTCGATGAAGTCTACAACTGTGTTCCAAACAAGAACATCCACTACTGGACCCAAACCTGGAATCTGGGCGAAGACGAGTACAACGTGCCCGACGCCAACTGGCACATGCTTCACCAGGTGGACCTGGGCGACTTCTGGAAGTGGCAGGGCGGCTCGCTGGGTCAGGCCGGTTTCTGGTTTGACAAAGGCAGCGTGAACCCCCGCAGCAACAACACCGCCGACCACGCTCTCTATGCCCACGCATGGTACTGCATACGCAAGTGCAACATGGGCCTCGAGAACCTCGACAATATGGTAGGTACTGCCGAAGAGCGTCAGCTCCTGAAGGGCCAGATGCACTTCTTCCGCGCATGGTGGCACTTCGAGATGATGCAGTTCCTCGGTGGCCTGCCCTATCTCGACCACACCATTCCCGCAAGCGAGAGCCCCACTGAGCCCCGCCTGAGCTTCCAGGAGTGCGCCGACCGCTGCGCCGAAGACTTCCGCACCGCAGCCGACCTCCTGCCCCTCGACTGGGACCAGACCACCGTTGGCCGCAAGACCATTGGTCACAACGACTTCCGTATCAACAAGGTCATGGCTCTCGGCTACCTGGGCAAGTGCCTGCTCTGGGCCGGCTCGCCCCTGATGGTGAACGGCGCACAGACCGGCGGCACCCACACCTACGACTACGACAACGCCTACTGCGAGAAGGCTGCCAGCGCCTTCGGCGAGCTCCTGAGCCTTGTTGAAGCCGGCCAGACCCTCTACAAGCTCGCAAGCTGGGATTATGCCAACGTATATGACCACCAAAAGAACGAAGGAGCAGAAGACTGCTTCAGCGACATCTTCCTGAGCGTGCGCAACCAGGGTCGTGTGCCCGGAGCCAAGGAATCCATCTTCCGCGCTCCCAACATCGCCTGGGCAAACGGTGGCCCCAACTCGTTCATCTGCTACAACTACCTCACCACGTTCGGCCCCAACGAACTTGAAGGCCGCGACAACCAGGTGCACCATCCCACGGCCAACTACGTAGAATACTACGGTATGGCCAACGGCATGCCTATCGACGACCCCGACAGCGGCTACGATCCCACCCATCCCTACAAGGACCGCGATCCCCGCTTCTACCACGATATCATCTACGACGGATGTATGTTTGTGGTGGGTGCAGGCAGCGACGACGAAAAGTACAGCCCCCTCTACACCGGCGGCGCATTCCGCAAGGAGACAACCGCCAGCTCCACCGGCTATCTCATGAACAAGCTCGTGCCCCACAACTCCAACAAGGTTGACCAGGTGGGCTGGGGCTGGGGCGATAACCCCAACGCCGATATCCCCTACATGCGTCTGGCCGACATCTACCTGATGTATGCCGAGGCAGCAGGCGTAGTGGGCGGTGCCAGCGGCAAGAGCACGAACTTCTCCAAGACCGCCGAGGAAGCCATCAACGTGGTGCGCGACCGCTGCGGCGCAGGACACGTGGCAGCCAAATACACGGCCAACCGCAACATGTTCATCGACGAAGTTCGCCGCGAGCGTGCCGTAGAGCTGGCATTCGAAGGTCTTCGCTTCAACGACCTTCAGCGCTGGCTGCTCCTGACCGAGCCCAAGTACACGAAGAAGACCGCCCACGAGTTCAAGCGCGTGGAGAGCATCGAATGGCTCAAGGAGAACGATCCCTCCGAGGCCCGCATCGCCGAGCTCGAGGAGCGCGTGCTGCTGGTGCGTCCCTTCACCGCCAAGCACTACTGGTTCCCGCTCAAGCGTGAAGAAACACAGCTTTACGAAGGCTATGAGCAGAACCCTGGCTGGTAATCACAAATAAACCATAATCATTAGAATATCTCATTTCAATATATGATACCGACCCATAACAAAGCCTTGGCAGTGCTTCTAACAGCTGCGATGAGCCTTCCCGCATTCGCGCAGGAAGATGCCGCAGTGGACAGCATTCGCGAGGCCACAGTGGCTGTGAACGACTTCCGCCTGGAAGCGCCCAGCAAAATTGTAGGCGGTGTGTCCGTGGTCAACGTTGAGCAGAACCAGAAGAAAGACCACACCCTCGGTGCCCTCGACAACATGACGGGCTTCGTAGGTGGCTGGAACGGCGGTTCTCTCTGGGCCAACGACTCCGACAACGACGGCGGCTACCTCGTGCTGGTAGACGGCGTTCCCCGCAGCGCCGGCGACATTCTCGCTATCGAAGTGAAAGACGTGACCTTCCTGAAGAGTGCCGCAGCCGTGGTGCTCTACGGCAGCCGCGCCGCCAAGGGAGCCATCCTCATCACCACCAAGCGCGGTGAGGCCAAGCCCCTTAGCATCAGCGTAAACGCCAACGCAGGCTGGAGTACCCGCAAGGATATCCCCGAATATCTCGGCTCGGCCGAATACATGAGCCTCTACAACAAGGCACGCATCATGGACGGCCTCGGCGCCCAGTACAGCGACCAGGAAATCTACAACTACGCTTCCGGCGTTAACCCCTACCGCTACTCCAACCTCGACTTCTACAGCAGCGACTACGTGGGCAAAGTGAAGAACCGCTACGACGCCACCCTGCAGATCCAGGGCGGCAACCAGCGCGCACGCTTCTACACCAACGTGTCGTACTTCTATGAAGACGATATCCTGAAGGTGGGCCAGGCCAAGGACAACAACAACAACCGATTCAGCGTGCGCGGCAACGTGGACGTTGATATCACCGACTGGATCCAGGCCTACATCGGCACCTACACCACCTTCTACAACTCCCGCCAGGCCAAGGGCGACTACTGGAACGTGGCTTCCAGCTTCCGTCCCAACCGTATCTCGCCGCTCATCCCCCTGAGCATGATCGACCCGAACGCCCTGGCAGCCCTCGAGACCGTGGGCGGCAGCAACAATATCTTCGGCGACTGCTTCCTGAGCGGTACCACAATCGACCCCACGAACATCTTCGCAGATTATCTCGCAGCCGGCTACAGCAAGAACACCTACCGTAACTTCCAGTTCCACGCAGGTGTGAACATGAACCTCGACCGTCTGCTCAAGGGCTTGAGCTTCCACACCCAGTTTGCCACGGACTACGCCACGAACTACACCACGTCGTTCGACAACAACTATGCCGTGTTCATCCCGCAGTGGAGCACCTACGGCGGCCACGACACCATCGTGGGCCTGACGCAGGAAGGCATCGACGAGAAGACCGGCATACAGAACGTGAGCAACAGCACCGACAACCAGACCGTATCCTGGAACGCCGACTTCTCCTACCGCAATACCTTCAACAAGGTGCACAACGTGGAGGCAATGGTGCTCGTGAACGGCTGGCAGAAGACCATCAGCGGCCAGTATCACCGCACCACCAACGTGAACCTCGGTTTCCGTGCGGCTTATGACTACGCAAACCGCTACTATGCCGACTTCCAGGCTGCCGAAGTGCACTCCTCGAAGCTGGCTCCCGGTCACCGCAACGCCTTCTCGCCCTCTCTGACCCTGGGCTGGCGCATCAATGAAGATTTCTTCAAGGGCAGCCACACCGTGAACGCTCTCGAGCTGAGTGCCAGCGGCACCATCCTGCACCAGGATCTCGACCTTGCCAACTACTACATGTGGCGCGGCACCTACGGCACGGGCGGCTGGTTCGCATGGGCCGACGGTCCTGCCAACTCGGCTTTCTATCCCCAGCGCGGCGAGAACCTCGAGCTCACCTATATCAAGCGCAAGGAATTCTCGGCAACCCTGAAGGGCGCATTCCTCGACAACATGCTGAAGGCTCACGCCGACTTCTTCCTGAGCGAGATGAGCGGCCTGCCCGTGGAGAAACCCACCATGTTCCCCGACTACTTCACCACCTACTATCCCGAAATGTCGATGATCCCCTGGATCAACTACAACTCGAACCGCCGCACCGGTCTCGACTTCGGCGTTGAGTTCAGCAAGCAGTTCGGCGACGTGAAGCTCGATCTGGGCGTTGTGGGCACCTGGTACGACACCAAGGCCACCAAGCGCGACGAAGTAGTGGCCTACGACTACCTCAAGACCGAAGGCAAGCCTATCGACGGCATGTGGGGCTACCAGAGCGCAGGCCTGTTCAAGACCGACGAAGAAGCCGCAGCCTGGCACGACCAGAGCCCTCTGGGCGCTCCCGCCAAGGCCGGCGACATCAAGTACATCGACCAGAACAACGACGGCGTGATCGACTACAACGACCGCGTGTATCTGGCCAAGGGCGGCTGGTACGGCTCTCCCTTCATGCTGGGTATCAACTTCAGCGTGAGCTTCAAGGGCTTTACCCTCTTCGCTCTCGGCACCGGCAACTGGGGCGGCCACGGCACTCTGGCCGGCAACAGCTACTACTACGCCACCGGTACCGCCAAGTACTCGGCTGAAATGCGCAACGCATGGACTCCCGAAACCGCCGCCACCGCCACCCTGCCCCGCCTCACCACCGAGAACGGCGCAAACAACACCGTGGCCAGCGACTACTGGATCTACAGCACCGACGCATTCCGCCTGGGCAAATTGCAGCTGACCTACGACATGCCCGAATCGCTGATGAAGAAATGCCACCTCACCGGCGCACAGATCTACGTGAGCGGCAGCAACCTGTTCACCATCAGCAAGAACCGCAAAATTCTCGACCGCAAGGTGGGCAGCGCACCGGAATACCGCTTCTTCAATGTTGGTCTCTCTCTCTCCATCTAATCAATGCACGATACTATGAAATATATCAGTAAAATAGCAACCGTAGCAGCTCTGGCAGCAATGTCGATCTCCTGCTCCGACGTGATCGAGCCCGCTTTCGAGCCCTCGAAGGACGTGGACCAGATGCTCGGCTACGCCAACTACGCCGACCAGATGCTGTACAACGCTTACATCATGCTGCCCTACAGCCGCAACGTGGAAAGCGACATGGCCACGGACGACGCTGTGTGCAACGACAACAGCAACTCCTACCTGCAGCTGGCCACCGGCTCCTGGACGTCGAACAACGGCACCCTCTCCTTCTGGAAGAACGGCCGTGGCTCCATCCAGATCATCAACGAGCTGCTCACCAAGCTCGACCGCGTGGACTTCTCGGACAACGAGCACAAGAATGCCCTCTTCGCACAGCGCCTGAAGGGTGAAGCACTGGGCCTGCGCGCCCTGTTCATGTTCCACCTGCTGCGCCAGCACGGCGGCTACGTGAACGGCGAGCTCCTGGGTGTGCCCAACCTGCTCGAGCCCGAAAACGCACAGAGCGACTTCAACCAGCCCCGCGCTACCTTCAAGGCATGCATGGAGCAGATCTTCGCCGATGCCGACGAGGCTATCCGCCTTCTGCCCGACTTCTACGGCAACGTGGGCAACGCTAACGATATCCCCGCCAAGTTCAAGAGCCTGGGTCTCACCACCGACGAATACAACGACGTGATGGGCGACAACATGCCCGGCCGCATGAGCGGTGCCATAGCAGCCGCTATCAGCGCACAGGCAGCCCTGATGGCCGCCAGCCCCGCCTTTGCCGATGGCAGCGGCGTGACCTGGTCCGACGCAGCCGACCGCGCAGCTCTCGTGCTTGATCCCAAGGGCGGCGCCGCAGGCGTTGCAGCACTTGGCCATCTGTTCTTCACCAGCGACAACGTGGCCAAGAACGTGACCTACGTTAATCCCGACGAAGTGCTCTGGCGCGCCAACATGGCCAATGACCGCAGCCTCGAGGAAGACTACTACGCTCCCTCGGTGCGTGGTAAAGGCCGCGTGAACCCCACGCAGAACCTGGTGGACGCCTTCCCTATGGCCAACGGCTATCCCATCGCCGATGCCACCTCCGGCTACGACAAGAGCAACCCCTACGCAGGCCGTGACCCACGTCTGGCAGCTTATATCGTGACCAACGGCAGCACTCTGGGCCACAACAACACCACTATCACCACCGCCACCTACGGCACCAACAACGACGCTCTCAACAAGGAGCAGGGCTACTCCACCCGCACCGGCTACTACATGCGCAAGCTGCTGCGCGGTGACATGAACTGCGACCCCTCCGTAGAGGACAACAAGGACCACCTGTCAGTGCGCCTGCGCTACACCGAGATCTATCTCGCCTACGCAGAAGCAGCCAACGAGGCATGGGGCCCCACCGGCGCCGGCTCGCACGGCTACAGCGCCTACGACGTGATCAAGGCCATCCGCAGCCGCGCAGGCCTGGGCACCGACGGCGTTGACGCTTACCTCGAGAGCTGCCGCGGCAGCAAGGACGCCATGCGCGAGCTCATCCACAACGAGCGCCGCATCGAACTCTGCTTCGAGGGCAAGCGCTTCTGGGACCTCCGCCGCTGGAAAGCCGACCTGACCGAGACCGCACGCGGCGTGCGCATCACCGGCAGCGACGCAGCTCCCGTGTATGAATACATCGACGTGGAGGCACGCAAGTACGACCCCTACATGGTGTACGGCCCCATCCCCTACGGCGAGACTGTGAAGTACAGCAACCTCTTGCAAAACGACGGCTGGAAGTAATAAACCAATGCCTCTCTCCGTTATTTAATTCCAACCATCATTACCAACAAAGACATGAAAATCAATAAATATTCACTCATTCTTGCTTCGCTGGCCCTTGCAACAGGTTTCTCGGCCTGCAAGAACGCCGAAAACGACTTTCCCGACTATCAGGACGGCGTAAGCGTTTACTTCGCCAACCAGTATCCCGTGCGCACCCTCGTGATGGGCGACGACACCTACGATACCTCCGACGACAACGCCCACAAGTGCAAGATCTACGCCACTATGGGCGGCGCCTACAAGGGCCGCAAAGTGACCGTGAAGATCGCCACGGACAACACCCTGACCGACAATCTGACCTTCGACGGCACCACCCCCGTGAAGGCCATGCCCGAGAGCTACTACAAGCTGGGCTCCAACAGCATCAGCTACGGCGGCAGCCACATGGGTGCCGTGGAAGTGGAGTTCACCGACGCTTTCTTCAATGATCCCGATGCACTCGCCAACAACTACGTGATACCCCTGGTGATTACCTCGCAGAGCGGTGCCGACTACATCCTCACCGGCACTCCCGTGGAGGAAGGCACCCAGCCCGCCCGCACCAATTCGAGCGCCTGGGCCACCCAGCCCAAGGACTTCGTGCTCTACTGCGTGAAGTACATCAACAAGTGGGATGCCGAGTATGCAACCCGCGGCGTAGACAAGGTGACGGAGAACGGCACTACCACCACCGTGGTACGCCATGCCGCCAACGTCGAGGGCGACGAGCTGCGCACAGTGCACACCCGCGACCTCAAGACGGCCGTATATCCCGTGAGCACCGTCGTGACCGACGCAGCCGGCAACCCCACCACCCTCACCTGCGACCTGGTGCTGAGCTTCGACGGCAACGACCAGTGCACCATCACCAGCGCCACCGAAGGCTACACAGCCAGCGGCAGCGGCAAGTTCGTGGCCAAGGGCGACAAGAACAGCTGGGGCAACAAGGACCGCAACGCTCTCTACCTCGACTACAGCGTGGACTTTGGCTCGCGCCGCGTCGAAACCCTCGACACCCTCGTGGTAAAGAGCCGCAACGTATCGGCAGAGTTTTTCACTCCTCAATACAAATAACCTTAGATCTATATGAAACTTCTTAATATACTGGCAATCGGCGCAATGGGAGCGGCAATCGTTTCCTGCTCCGACGACTTCGACACCAACGGCTACAAGGTGGACCAGCCCCAGGAAAGCGCTCAGTATGAGTACCTGAAGGACTACGGCCCCCTGAAGTCCTACGTGAACCGTTCCGGCGCGGGCGCCAAGTTCCGCCTGGGCGGTGCCGTGGATGCCGCCGAGTTCAACGAGCGCGGCCTCGTGCACGCTCTCGCCGTGGCCAACTACGACGAGATCACCTTCGGCAACCACATGAAGCACAACTATGTGATGGCCGACGACGGCACGATGGACTTCGGCACTATCCTGAGCGCAATCGAAAACGCCCGCGCTGCCGGCATCAGCATCTTCGGCCACACCCTTGCGTGGCACTCGCAGCAGCAGGGCAAGTATCTTCTGAGCCTGCTCCAGGACCGCGAGATTGAAGTGGACCCAAATGAGAAAAACGTAATCACCGATTACGAACTCAACTGGGGCGAACAGGACGGCTACAGCATGTGGGGCCAGTGGGGCAAAGGCGCCACCACGACTATCAACAAGGCCGACAACTGCCTTGAAGTGATGAACCCCGAGGCTGCCGCCAACTTCTGGGATCTTCAGTTCTTCATCGCCGACGGCATTAACCTCGTGAATGGCCGTGACTACGAGCTGACCATCACCGCCCGCACTCTGGGCGGCGAGTGCGAGGTGCGCGGAAATATCGGTACATGGAACCAAGGTGAAAGTTGTCCCGTAGGATATAAAATAACCGATGAGTGGAAGGACTATGTGTTCAACTTCACTCCCACTTTTGAAGGTGGCTCGCACATCCTCACCCAGTTCGGCGACTTCGTGGGCACTGTTCAGTTCAAGAGCATCAAGCTGACCCACAGCGAAGCTCCCGAAAGCGAAATCACCGTATGGTACGACGACAACTGCCTGCAGGTGATCACTGACGACAAAGTGAACGAGGCATGGGACAGCCAGTTCTGGCTCGTATTCCCCGGCGCAAGCTTCAACGGCGGCGACAAGTGGGAAATCTCGATGGACGTACGCGCCAATGAATCCGCCTCGATCGGCACCCAGGTGCACAAGGCTCCCGGTGAATACCTGCACTGGAAAGCTCTTGACAACATACCCTTCACCCCCACCTGGACCAACTTCAGCGCAAGCGGCACTTTCGATGACGCAGCAGCCGGCGGCTACTCTATCGCCCTTAACCTGAACGACTATGCTCCAGGCAACGAGTACTACTTCGACAACATCAGCTTCAAGGTGAACGGTGTGGAACTCATCACCAACGCCACCTGCGACCCGAACGGTCCGATGGACAACTACGTGTCGAAGGAGTGCCGCGGCGACCTTGTGCCCACCCGCGTGGTTGACGGTTGCTACACCGTGATCAAGAGCAACATGCAGCCCCTCACTCCCGAGGAGAAGGAAGAAATCGTGCGTGGCGAGCTCAAGCGCTGGATCTACGGCATGATGGAAGCCTGCAACGGCTACGTTACCGCTTGGGACGTAGTGAACGAAGCTATCGGCGACGGTGGCCTGGGCGACGGCGTGAAGCACGGCGACGACAAGGACGACGAGTTCTACTGGCAGAACTATCTGGGCGACAACTATGCACGCGACGCCGTGAAGTTTGCCCGCGAAGCCTTCGCCGAGTACGGCGGCAACCCCGACGAGCTGCTGCTCTTCGTGAACGACTACAATCTCGAGGCCGAGTACAACAAGACCGCCAAGACCGACAACCTGATCCGCGTGATCGGCGAATGGGAGGCCGACGGCGTGACCCGCATCGACGGTATCGGCACCCAGATGCACGTGACCTACAGCATGAATCCTGAATATCAGGCCAAGCAGGAGCAGTGCGTGATCGACATGTTCACCAAGCTGGCCGCCAGCGGCAAGCTCGTGCACGTGAGCGAGCTCGACATGGGCATCACCGACGAAAACGGCAACACTATCATGACTGCCGACCTCACCTTCGAGCAGAAGCAGCTGATGAGCGACTACTACAAGTTTATCGTGAAGAAGTTCTTCGAGATCATCCCGAAGGAGCAGCAGTACGGTGTAGTGCAGTGGGCCGCCCGCGACGCAGGCAGCCAGGAATGGGATTGGCGTAAGGACCAGCCCATCGGTATCTGGGACCGCGACTACGCACGCAAGCCCGCTTATGCCGGCTGGTGTGAAGGCCTCCAGGAAGGCACCGCCAACTGATAGATTCCCCACTCTCTTATATAAGGATGCATCGCCCCCGGGCGGTGCATCTTTTTTTGCTGAAGAGTCAGACAGGTCGGACTTGTACGACTTGTCGGATGAGGGGGGGGTAAACCTTTTGAAAGCGGGGTTGTTATAAATAATGTACAGCAAATGTGCAAAAGCGAACATGAATGAGCCTGCGCGGGTGTTGTGAATGCCTTGCATTTCAGCTATCTTTGCAGAGCGCAACGTAACCAAAAACAACCACTTCAACTATAAATCTCCTTATGAGGGCATTCATCATCACAATCGCCGCACTTGCAGCGGGCCTGTCGGCCGCCGCACAGCCGGCATCGGAACCTCTCACGCTCGAAGCGTGCCGCTCGATGGCGCTTGTCAACAACAAGAACCTGCAGATGGCACGCCAGCGAATCACCACCGCCGATTATCAGAAGCGCGAGGCTTTCGCGGCCTATCTTCCCGCCATCGACTTTGCCGGCGGATATGCCTATAATCAGAAAAACATCTCCATCTTCTCGAAAGACCAGCTGCTGCCCACGAAGACTTTCAACCCCAAGACAGGCAGCTACGACTTCAACCTGGTGACGAATCCGGCCACAGGCGAGCCCATCAAGGGCCCGGACGGACAGTATGTGCCCGAGACCGTGGCGCTGATCCCGAAGGATGCGATGGAATTTGACGTGCACAATGTGTTTTTCGGTGCGGTGACGCTCACGCAACCTGTGTTCATGGGCGGCAAGATCGTGGCCATGAACAAGATCACGGGCTATGCCAAGGAGCTGGCCGAGGCACTGAGCAACAGCGAGGCAGAGAATGTGATCTACGCCGTAGACGGCGCTTACTGGCAGGTGGTGTCGCTCAAGGCTAAGCACAAGCTGGCCACGAGCTTCGTGAACCTGCTGGACTCGCTTGACCGCAACGTGGAGCTGATGATGAAGGAGGGCGTGGCCACACGCGCCGACAAGCTGAGCGTGGATGTGAAACTGAACTCAGCCCGCGTGGACCTGACCAAAGTGGAAAACGGCCTGGTGCTGTCGCGCATGGCACTGGCGCAGCTGTGCGGTCTGCCCCTCGACTCGCCCATGCTGCTGGCCGATGAAGACATTGAAGATATCAACGATACTACGGCACCCGCCACAAGCTACGACATGCAGCAGGTGTACGACTCGCGCCAGGACCTGCGCGCGCTGCAGATGGGCATAAACATAGCCGGCCAGCAAAAGAAAGTGGCCCTTGCTTCGATGCTGCCCAATCTGGCCGTGGTGGGAACGTACTCGTTCAGCAACCCCAACATGTTTGACGGCTTCTCTAAACGCTTCAGCGGAGCGTTCTCAGTGGGCGCCATGCTCACCATCCCCATCTGGCACTGGGGCGGCAACTACAGCAAGTACAAGGCCGCCGAAAGCGAGCAGAAGGTGATGGAGCTGAAGATGCAGGACGCACGCGAGATGGTGGACCTGCAGGTGAAGCAGGCAGCCTTCCGCGCCCAGGAAAGCGTGAAGACCTACAATACATCGCTCACCAACCAGAGCAGCGCCGACGAAAACCTGCGCACGGCCACACTGGCCTTCCGCGAGGGAGTGGCCACCACGGAAATCGTGATGGCGGCGCAGACGGCCTGGCTCAAGGCCCACTCGGAGCTGATAGACGCTCTGATAGACGTGCACCTGTGCGACACGTATCTCTCCAAAGTACTCGGCAACCTCAATTATTAATATAAATTCAACACCATATAGCCATGTCAACTAACGACACCAACAATAATGCCGAAGCCCGGGCCAACCGCTCGCTGCTCCTGACCGTGCTTATAATCCTGGCCGTAGTGGCCGTAGTGGCCGTGATAGGCTTCTGTTTCATGAACAAACCCGCAGAATATGTGGAGGGCCAGGTGGAAGGCACCACCGTGCGCATCTCGGGCAAACTCCCGGGCCGCGTGATAGAGTTCTTCGCCCATGAAGGCGATACGGTGCACGCAGGCGATACCCTGGTGCGCATCCATTCCTCCGTGGCCGAGGCTCAACTCACGCAGGCACTTGCCATGCAGGACGTGGCTCGCCAGCAGAACCGCAAGGTGGACGCCGGCACCCGCAAGCAGATCGTGCAGGGCGCCTACGACCTGTGGCAGCAGGCCAAGGCTGCCGCATCCATCACCAAGAAGACCTACGACCGCATGGAACGCCTCTACAACGAGGGTGTGATCACGGAGCAGAAACGCGATGAGGCCAAGGCTGCCTACGATGCCGCCGTGGCAGGCGAAAATGCCGCCAAGAGCCAGTACGACCTGGCCGTGGCCGGCGCGCAGAGCGAGGACAAGCAGAGCGCCGCAGCAATGGTTGAGGCCGCCACGGGCAATGTGGATCAGGTGCAGGCACTGCTTGACGATGCGTTCCTGACATCGCCCTGCGACGGCGTGATTGATCAGGTGTATCCCCAGCCGGGCGAGCTGGTGATGCTCGGAGCCCCCATCATGAGCGTGCTCAAGAGCGACGACCGCTACATAGTGTTCAACGTGCGGGAGGAACTGCTCAACGACCTCACCATGGGCAAGAAAATCCGCGTGATGGTTCCGGCTCTGGGCAAGAAAGAAATCGACGCCGAGATATTCTATATCCGCGATATGGGCTCCTATGCCACCTGGCGCGCCACCAAGACCACCGGCAGCTGGGACAGCCGCACGTTCGAAATCAAGGCACGCCCCACAGAAAAAGTGGAGAATCTGCGTCCGGGAATGTCTATCGTCTACAACAAGTAAAATTCGGACAAAATGTCGGCATTTACTGAATCATTAAAGCTGGGTGTGGCTCAGATCACCTCGCGCAAGATGTACGTCTACGCGATGGTGCTGGTGCCCCTGCTGTGCACGCTCTTCTTCGTGGGGCTGATGCACCGCGGACTGCCCCTGCGCACACCGGTGGGCATCGTGGATCTCGACCTGAGCCCCTCGTCGCGCAAGATCACCCGTATGCTCAATTCAGAGGAAGTGCTGGCTATCGACTATCGCTACGACTCCTTCGAAGAAGCAATGGCCTCGGTGCGCCGCGGCGAATCGTTCGGCTTCTTCCTCATTCCCGAGAACTTCGAGCGCGATGCCGTGGCCGGCAAGGAGCCCTCGCTGAGCCTCTTCACCAATATGAGCTTCTTCGTGCCCGGCACCCTCTCGTTCAAGGGCTTCAAGACCGGCGCCGTGCTCACCACCGCCGGGCTGGCGCAAACGAAGCTCACCGCCGTGGGCGTGCCCGACGACGCCACCATGGCCCTGCTGTCGCCCGTGAGCATCGACAACAACGGCATAGGCAACCCATGGATGAACTACAACTACTACCTAACTACCTCGTTCATGTCGGCCCTGATGCAGCTCATGGTGATGCTCGTGACCATCTACAGCATCACGCAGGAAATCAAGTGGGGCACCTCCGTGCGCTGGCTGGCCACGGCCCGCGGTTCCATCCTGCGCGCGGTGGTGGGCAAGCTGCTGCCGCAGACTGTGGTGTTCTACATCACCGGCCTGGCAATGCAAGGGCTTCTCTACGGCTTCTTCCACTTCCCGCTCAACTGCAGCGCCTGGACCATAGCCGCGGCCATGCTGCTGCTGGTGATTGCCTCGCAGGCCCTGGCGGTGTTCTTCGTGAGCGTGCTGCCCAACGGCCGTCTGGCCCTGAGCGTGGCTGCCCTGGTGGGCATACTTGCCTTCTCCATCGCCGCTTTCTCCTTTCCTGTGGCCAGCATGTACGGCTCGGTGGGCATCTTCAGCTACATCCTGCCCGTGCGCTACTACTTCCTAATCTACTGCAACCAGGGACTCAACGGCCTCGCGCTCTACTATTCGCGCTTCTACTTCGCCGCCCTGCTGGCATTCCCGCTGCTTGGATGGGTGCTTCTGCCCCGCCTCAAGCGTGCCTGCCTGCGCCCCGTCTATGTCCCCTGAACCCCTCCCCGCCATGAATCCCCTGAAATCAATATACAACTGGTGGGCCGGCCTGGCCAAGGCGTTCCGTCATGAAATGCACACCATCACGCACGACGCAGGAGTGCTCGTGTTCTTCGTGGTGCTCCCGCTGGCCTATCCCATCATCTACACCATAATCTACAATCCCGAAGTGGTGGAAAATCTGCCCGTGGCTGTGGTGGACAACTCCCGCACCGCACAATCCCGCGAACTCGTGCGCATGACCGACGCCACCCCCGAGCTGGAGCTCTACGACTATGCCACCGATATGGGCGAGGCCCGCCGCTGGTGGAGCGAGCAGAAGGTGGTGGGCGTGCTTGAAATACCGGCCGACTATGCCGCGAGCATAGGCCGCGACGAACAGGCACACGTGACATTCTTCTGCGACATGAGCCTGCTGCTGCGCTACCGCGCCGCTCTCTCGGCCCTAACGAGCGTGCAGCTCGCCACCGGCTCGCAGATCACCCAGGCCCGCATCGACGCCCTGGGCGCCGACGGACTCATATCGGCATCGCCCGTGGAGGTGGACACCAACTTCCTGGGCGACACGCAGCAAGGATTCGCATCCTTCATCATGCCCGGAATCGTGGTGCTCATCCTGCAGCAGAGCATGGTGCTGGGCATATGTCTCATAGCCGGCACACGCTCCGACCGCCGACGCCGCGGCGACTACATCACCGACCGCGACGACTACCGCGCGCCCGCATCGGCTTCCGTATTGGGCAAAGCACTGGCCTACACCTTCTTCTACATCCCGGCCACACTCTTCATCCTGCACTACGTGCCCGTGATATTCCGGCTTCCCCATCAGGGCGATGCCATCCAGTGGCTGCTATTCTCGCTGCCTCTGCTTCTGGCCTCGGCAATGTTCGGCCTCACGCTCAGCCACATGATGCGTGAGCGCGAAGATGCCTTCATCTACATAGTATTCACCTCCGTGGTGTTCCTGTTCATGAGCGGTCTCACGTGGCCCATGTTCGCCATGCCCGATGCACTCCACGCCCTCAGCCGCGTGGTCCCCGCCACCGCCGGCGTAGAAGGATTCGTGCACATCAACTCCAACAGCGCCACCCTGGCCGAGCAAAGCCACAACTACCTATGGCTCTGGTTCCTCGCCGCCGCCTACTTCGTAGGTGCCGTGATTCTCCAGGCCATCCTCAACCGCCACGCCCGCCGCGCCCTCAGCCGGGCGTGACGGCGGCGTCGGACAAGGCGGACGAGTCGGATTGGTCCGACAAGATTTCTTACAAAAATTCTTTCCTCAAAATTTATTCGGGCAAAAACCTCCAAAATCTCACAATTTTAAACAGGGAGCCTGAATGTGGTGCATCTGACAGCACCTGCTCGTTGATTACTGGGCTATCATTCTCCGGGTGATTATCAGCGGGCTTGATGTGCGCAACTCCGATGGCGATTTGGCCATATTGGGAAAAAGGCGTAACTTTGGGGCTGAAATGGCACGGACGCAGATATATGGCTTGCTTGGCCGACGGCTAGGGCACTCGTTTTCGCGGGCTTATTTTACGGATAAGTTTGCGCGCGAGGGCATAGATGCGGAATATCTGAATTTCGAGTTGCCGTGCATCGACGGGCTGCCGGATTTGCTCGCGCAGCATCCGGCGCTGCGCGGCTTCAACGTGACTATTCCCTACAAGCAGGCGGTGATGCCACTGCTCCACTCGCTGGACGAGAGTGCGCTGAGGGTTGGAGCTGTGAATGTGGTGCGCGTGGAGAGCGACGGCTCGCTGCGCGGCTACAACACGGATGCGCCGGCTTTCGCCACATCACTCAGACACCTTATTGAAAGCCGACCCAAGCCCGCGCGGGCACTGGTGCTGGGCACCGGCGGTGCGTCGCTGGCCGTGACGGCAGCGCTCCGCCGCATGGATATAGAGCCGCAGCCCGTGAGCCGCACGCCCGGAAAAGGACGGCTTACCTACGACGATCTAACGCCCGAGGTGATGGCCGCACACGGGCTGGTGGTGAACGCCACGCCTCTGGGCACATTCCCGCAGGCTGACGAAGCTCCCGCCATCCCCTACGACGCCATCTCGCCGGCCCACGCATGTTTCGACCTGGTTTACAACCCGGACCCCACATTGTTCATGCGCCTTGCTGCAGAGCGCGGCGCCGCGGTGTGCTCCGGTCTGGAGATGCTTCGCCTGCAGGCCGAGGCCTCGTGGATTATATGGAACACAAGCACCAACTGATTATAAATAAACCAATCATAATGAACAAAATCATCTACATCGCCCTCATCGCCATTATTCTGGTGCCCTGGAATCTTATGGGCCTCCCGGTGGTGACGGCTCCCGTGGCTCTGCTGGCGGGTCTGATTTTTGCTTTCACGTGCAAGAATCCGTTCCCCAAGTTTAATAAAAAGTGCTCAAAGTATCTGCTGCAGGTGGCCGTGGTGTGCCTCGGCTTCGGCATGAACCTTCAGGAATCGCTGCGCAGCGGTGCCGACGGCATGCTGTTCACCATCGTGAGCGTGGTTTCGGTTATGGCGCTGGGCGTGATGCTGGGCTACACCCTGCACATCAACCGCAAGACGTCTTACCTGATAAGCAGCGGCACAGCCATATGCGGCGGCAGCGCCATCGCCGCCGTGGGGCCCGTGATCAAGGCCAATGAAAACGAAATGGCCGTGAGTCTGGGCGTTATCTTCATCCTCAACGCCGTGGCGCTCTTCGTCTTTCCGCCCATCGGCCACATGCTGGGCATGGGCCAGGAACAGTTCGGCACGTGGGCTGCAATAGCCATCCACGACACGTCGAGCGTGGTGGGTGCCGGCGAGGTGTACGGCGAGCAGGCCCTGCAGGTGGCCACGCTCATCAAGCTCACCCGCGCGCTATGGATTATCCCGCTCGCGCTCGTGACGATGTTTATCTTCCGCGACGGCTCCGGCAAGGTGTCGATACCCTGGTTTATCTTCATCTTCATTCTGGCCATGGTGGCCAATACATATCTGCCGCTGCCAGAATGGCTCACGGGAGCGCTGGTGTGGGTGGCCCGCCGCGGCATGGTGGTGACACTGTTCATGATAGGTGCGTCGCTATCGCTCGCAACGGTGCGCCAGGTGGGCGTTAAGCCACTGGTTCTGGCCGTGCTGCTGTGGATAGTGATAGGTGTGAGCTCGCTGCTGGTGGTGCTGAACACCATTCCTAACGCAGCCTGATCCTGAGCGGACATGCGGGCGCCCTGGAGCCTCATCCCCGCCGTGCCCGCGGCATTAGGACTGGCCTGCGGCATACTGCTGGCCGGTGCTCCGCTATGGGCAACGGTAGCGGGTGCAGTGGCCGCTGTGGCGTGCGTGGCGCTGTGCGCATGGCGCGGTTATAAATTCATCGCCGCGGCGCCGGTGGCACTCCTCGCAGGACTGGTTCTGGCCTTGACCGTGCCGGATCCGCAACCATATAAGGCTCCCGCTGCGGGCGGGATTGTGTCTACGGTCTATGCCTCGCCGCTGAGTGGCGAGGCCGCCGCTTTCGTGACTACAACGATGGTGGCCGACGGCGCTATGCTTCCCCATGCCCTGCGCGATGATTTCCGGGCCTCCGGCCTGGCCCACATACTGGCTCTGAGCGGTTTCCACGTGGGAATCGTGGCCATGCTGGTGATGATGCTCACCCGCCCCATGCTGCTGAACCGACGACTGCGACACGTGCGCGGTGCGCTGGTGCTTGCAGCGGTGTGGAGCTTCGCATTGCTCGGCGGCCTGTCGCCGTCGCTTGTGCGCGCCGCCGTGATGTGCTCGCTGCTTATCATAGCAGGCCTTTCCGGACGCTATACCTCGGCGTGGAATTCCCTGGCCGTGGCCGCTATCGTGATACTGGCGTGGCGTCCCGCGGCCATCTACGATGTGGGATTTCAGCTATCATTTGCCGCCGTGGCCGGTATTCTGACCTTTTCGGATGTGCTTAACCCATTCGACCGTGACAACAATCCGCGACTGCACGCACTGGCCGCAGCAGTGGCCGTGCCCATAGGCGCCACTCTCGCCACGGCACCTATCGTGGGGGTCGTATTCGGCAAACTGCCACTGCTCTTTCTGCCGGCCAACATAATAGCCGGCATCCTCTTCACTCCATTCTACATCCTCGCGCTGGCACTGGTCGCTCTCTCCTCCCTTGGCCTCCCCTGCGGATGGATCGCCGCCGCGGTGGACGGCATCTACGCCCTCATGGCCCGTACAGCCTCCGCCTTTGCCCTCCAGACCGACGTGGCCGTCACTCCCGCCGCCTTCACCACCGCAATCGCAACCATCATCCTCCTCCGCATCTACCTGGGCTACAAAAAGAGCAGTGCTGGCGCACAAGCGCAGGCCGATGGGTAATGAAATTCTTCAGCAATATCAAAAAAATATTGCGCGATTCAATAAAATGCCGTACCTTTGCGGTGCAGACCGCTACGCAGGAGCCCCGGTCTTGGGGTAGGTGGAGCGGTATGTAACTAAATACATAGGAAGCGTTTATCCGCGCTGATTCTTGACTAATCGGAATTCTCGCAAAATTTCATATTCATGTCAAGGATTGAGCAACGGTAGATGCCCGTGGATATGTGATTATCTTGCCTTCGGCACGGCGTTTCGGGAGAAATGCAGCCGGACGCATTTATTGCATATACAGGCGTGGGCTTCTGCGTTGCCGTCCGACATGAATAGGGCAATGCGAGAAGCCTCGATTAGTAGGACGGCAACAGATACAGACTCCTGCGCTTTTCTCATATCCATTCACAGCCAACGAGGGGAGGACCGCGGCACGAAATCTTATCTAAATCACATGAAGATCAGATTCATTTTGATGTGTATGACTCTTGCCGCGATGTCATTCACTGCAAGCGCTCAAGAAATCTATGTGCCCACGGCGAAAGGAGATATCGCGCCTTTGACGAGGGCTGTTGTGACCGGCAACAAGACCGGCGGCAAAACACTGCTCGCAGCCTATGGTGCAAAACTCACTACGAGCCTTCTGCTCGACGGCAGCTATTCCGGCACCATCCTACCCCGCACCTCCACGGCTTTCTACATCTTCAACCCCAAGAACATTCCCGTACAGGCATGGAAAATCGTGCCGCTGAAAGCTAAAAAGAAAAACCGCGAGCTTCCCTACATGAAGACCGGTGCTTACACAGGCTCCAAGACCAATATCGACGACGTGCCTATTATGACACGTAAAATCACCGACGAAATATACGAATTAAGACCTGCTGGCGATCTCAAGAACGGAGAATATGCCGTTGTGCTCATAGAAAACGGTGTACCGGCTCTGGTTTATGATTTCAGGGTAGAGACCAACCTGCCACCATATCCGCAGGTTTCTGACGATGTGGTGCTTGCCGAATTCAATCCCGGAACGGCACCCGCTTCGTCGGTGGCTAGCACTAATGCAAGCTCATCAAACACACCGATAATACGCTGGTACTTCGACTCCGATCCCCGCGGTGCCCGCATCTTCTGGCGAGTGATTTCCAACGCGCCCCAACAGGTGAAGAACACCAACGAGTCATACATGACGACCACCCCGCTTGAAGAAACACGAGCATTGAACATTCCCGGCCTCACATATGAGAATTCCGCCGACGTGGTTATTGAAATAAAGGTCACGAAGAGAGGCTATGAGGACCAGATTAAGCGCTACAATGTGCGCCAGGCTCTTGACCAGCAAGAGATAAGCGGCTTCTTTGAACTTGTTGAAAAGTAAAAACTGATATTTATGAAAATCTTACGATACACCCTTTCATGGGTAATGGGCATCCTCATCATCGCCGGAGCGTCCATAAATGCAAGTGCTAAAGACTTCGAGGCAACCGTGGTATCAGATCCCGAAGGTGCCACAGTGTATCTCAACGGCATGATTGTGGCTCAGACCACACCCGCGATCATCTCACTCGATGCCAAAAAGATGATCAATAAGAATCTGCTGTTCCGCTTCGAGAAACCCGGCTACGAGAGTAAAACCGTGATTGTATCGCTTGACAAAAAAGACGTTAAGAAAACGCCTGTAATTTACGGAAAGCTCGACAAAGACCCGCAAGCAGTGGCCGCAGCTGCCAAAAGAGAGGAGCTGGCCCGCGTGTACAAAGAAGATCCCACCATTCCGGCAGGTCAGGCAGATGCACGTGTGAGCCGCGACCACGCCGGGAAGACGGCTATGGAGCAATCCGTTATCCGCTGGTATTTCGACTCCGATCCCCGCGGAGCACGCGTGTTCTACCGTGTGATATCCAACAATCCCGCCGAAGTGAAAAACACCAACGAAACCTACCTCACCAACACACCTTATGAGGAAACAAAGGGTTTCAGCATTCCCGGCCTCACATATGAAAACTCCCGTAATGTAACCGTAGAAATAAAGATATCGAAGAAAGGCTACGAAGATCAGGTTAAGCGCTATAACGTGCGCCAGGCTCTTGACCAGCAAGAGATAAGCGGTTTCTTCGAACTCGTGCCTAAAGATTCAGCTGAGTAAATCTAATACACCTAAACCACCACCAACCCCGATGCGGGTGCGA
Organism: uncultured Porphyromonadaceae bacterium; assembly: GCA_947176585.1. GTDB lineage: Bacteria > Bacteroidota > Bacteroidia > Bacteroidales > Muribaculaceae > CAG-873. The sequence continues at coordinate 9,168 of CAMWRI010000001.1, read as the reverse complement.
CGCCACCGTGCGAAGCATCCGCATCTTTATTTGAAATAGGCGGAATCTTTTCATTTGCGGGTGCGCATTTTTTTGAGGGGAGTGATGGGATATGTGGCGTTTTTTTGCTAAGTTTGCAGTCGCAATTATGCTCAAGCCCCGGTAGTTCAACGGATAGAATAGAAGTTTCCTAAACTTTTGATAGCAGTTCGATTCTGCTCCGGGGTACAAAACAACACATAAACCGATGACTATTAAAGATGTAGCAGCAAGCGCCCGCAACTCGCAAGTGTGGGGCTTTTTTGTTTCGGTGGCCGTTATGGCCTTGATATCAGTGGCTTTCTTCTACCCCGACAACGTGGACGGAGGAAGCCTGCGGCAGGCCGATATGCAGCAGGGCCTGGCCAACGGTCATGAGACACAGGCCTACTACGAGGCCACGGGCGAGAAGGCATTATGGACTAATTCGCTATTTGGCGGTATGCCCACGTTTCAGATATCGCCCAGCTACCCGTCCAACGCTCTTTTCGAGTGGCTGAACGATGTGTACGGGCTGTGGCTGCCGCAGCCCAGCAATCTGCTGTTCATGATGATGCTGGGAATGCTCATCCTACTCTACGTGATGGGCATGCGATGGTATGTGGCTCTACTCGGCGCTATCGCGTGGGGCTTCTCAAGCTATTTCGTGATTATCATAGGTGCGGGCCACATCTGGAAGTTTATGGCGTTGAGCTATGTGCCGCCCACGATAGGCGGCCTGATGCTGCTGTACCGCGGGCGTTACGTGGCCGGAGGGGCCATGCTGGCGCTTTTCGCCATGCTTCAGCTGGCGGCCAATCATCCGCAGATGAGCTATTATTTCTTCTTCGTGATGGCGGCCGTTGCGCTTGCCGCGCTCTACACTGCATGGCGAGAAGGCAAACTGCGCCGCTGGCTGGTGGCCACGACCGTGGTTGCAGGGGCCGGACTGCTGGCCATGGGAGCCAACGCGCCCAGCCTGTACAACACTTATGAGTACTCCAAGGAAACCAAGCGCAGCCAGAGCGAGCTCACTCCGCTGCACAGCGCCGAAGCCGACGCAGATGCACCCCGGCCCACCGGCGGCATGCCCTACGACCAGATCGTGGGCTGGAGCTATGGCGGGGCCGAGAGCTTCTCGCTGCTGGTGCCCAATATCAAGGGAGGTGCCTCCGCTCGCCCCGAAGGCGGCCAGATGGTCTACACCGGCCTCGACAAGCTGCCCGAAGCTGCCAGGTATCAAGGGCAGCCCACGGGCCAGTTGCTGAGCTATCTGCCGCAATATTTCAACGATTCGGAGGGCACTAACGGCCCCGTCTACGTGGGTGCCATCGTATGTGCCCTCTTCCTGCTGGGCTGCATCGTGGTACGGGGTGCCCTGAAATGGGCGCTCCTGAGCGTGACGTTGCTTTCGATACTGCTGGCATTGGGACGCAACTGCGCGTGGCTCACGGATTTCATGATATATCACTTCCCGCTCTACAATAAGTTCCGTGCGGTCGAAAGCATCCTGGTGGTGGCCGAATTCGCCATGCCCGTATTGGGTGTGATGGGACTCACCAAGTTGCTCAACGCTTCGGCCGAGGAGCGCAAGCGCATGATGAAGCCGCTGGGGATAGCCTTCGGCGTGCCTCTGGTGCTATGCCTGGCGGCACTGCTCGTGCCCGGCATCTTCGGCTCGGCCATCACGTCGCAGGACCAGGCCACATCGCAGGCCATCCAGCAGCAGGTGATACAGATGGGGCAGCAATATGGCGCCTCGCCGGCCGAAATTCAGGAATCGGCCTTCGCATATTCGCTGTCGAACCCCGTCGTGGCCGAAGCCGTCGAGGGGCTGCGCTACGGAATGGTGCGCGATGATGCGATGCGCTCGGCCATATTCCTTGTCATTGGTTTCGCCCTCATCGCCCTGATGCTTCGTGGCTCGCTCAAGCGTGCCACGACAGTAGTGCTCCTGGCCGGCGCGGTGCTCGTGGATCTCTACGGAGCCGACAAGCGCTACGTGAGCCACAGCAGTTTCTGCACTCCCGAGGTAGCAGCCGCCGATCCTTTCGAACCCGATGCAATCGACCGTGCCATCCTTCAGGACACCGACCCCGCCTACAGGGTAATGGACATACCGGGCTTCAACAGTCCGCAACGCAGCTACCACCACCATATGGTGGGCGGCTACCATGCCGCAAAGCTCAACCGCTTCGAGGACCTGATTCAGCGGCAGCTCAACCTGGTGATGCACTACGGCTACGACCCCTCGCTGCGCAGCGACAGCGTGCGCAGCCTCTATGAGGGCGAGGAGCGTCGTGTGGCCGACGCCATAGCCGCCTCCTACGGCGTGCTCGACATGCTCAACGCACGCTATATCATCACCGGCGACAAGGAGGCTCCCGTGGTGGTGAACACCTCGGCCATGGGTCCCGCGTGGCTCGTGGACGGCGTGGATTATGTGGACGGCGCAGATGCCGAGATGGCGACGCTATCCACCACCGACGTGCACCACCGCGCCGTGGCCGACCGCCGCTTCGAGCCTGTGCTTGGCACCGGGTGTCCGTCGCTCGAGCCCGGCGACACCATCGAGCTCGTGAGCTACACCCCCAACCGCATAGAATACCGCGCCACCACGCGCAACGGCGGCACGGGCGTGTTCTCGGAGGTGTACTTCCCCTGGGGATGGAAAGCCACAATCGACGGCGAACCCGAACAACTGGCCCGCGTGAATTATGTGCTCCGCGCCATGCATCTGCCCGCGGGCACACATGATGTGGTGATGACCTTCGACCCCGATTCCATCCACACCTCGGCAGCTGTGGCCTACGCATGCGTGAGTCTCATCTACCTGCTCGTGCTGGGAGCTCTGTTCCTTGCTATCGTGCGCCGCGAGCCGGACGGCAGGGAGGCCAAGCGATGAGTTCCGTTCCGCAGCCCGGATGGTGGCGTCGCCTGCGCCACAGCCGCGGTTTCGGAGTGCACTCCCCGTCGGCCTACCGCTTCATCCGCGAGGTGCTGTGCGAACGGCTGCCATACTACGGATATGAGCTTACCCGCAGGTTGGGCGACGAATGGCCCATGGGCGGCGAAAAAAGCCTGCGGCTCTGGCTGCGGCTCTGCGCCCGCTGCTCTCCCGCGGCCATTGCTGTGTGCGTTCCCGCATCGCCGCGCGACTGCCTGCAGTCGATAGCTTCCGCGACATGCCCCAACGCCTCGTTTTGGCCCCGCACGGTGGCCGACGCGGGCCTGATCGCGATGTGCAACGGAGAGCCGCACGAAGCCCGCGAGGCACTGAAAGCTGCCCGCAAGGGAGCAACAATCTACTTTCCGGCCTTCGTGAGCGACAGCGACAAGTGGCTGCTGCGGCAGCTTAAAGCGCTGCCCTACGGCCACACTTTCGCCAACGGCGCCGGCGCCGTGGTATTCGTGGGGCTCCACACTGTGCCCAGCGAGCACTTCGACGTGAGATTCTGAGCGAATTTTCCGTCGCTCTTTTCGGCTGCAATCAAAAATTATCGTTAATTTTGCAGCATGAACCCCAACGAAACATTTGAAATGGTGGCCAAGACCTTCCAGGGTCTGGAAGAAGTGCTGGCCGAAGAGCTGCGCGGCCTGGGTGCAGCCGATATCAACATAGGACGCCGTATGGTGGCTTTCAGCGGCGACCGCGAGCTGCTGTACCGTGCCAACTTCTGCTGCCGCACGGCATTGCGCATTCTCAAGCCATTCTTCAAGTTCACGGCCCGTGATGCCGACGAGCTCTACGAGAAGGCCAAGGCCTACGACTGGAGCACCATCCTCTCGCTTAGCAAGACTTTCAGCATCGATACCGTGGCCTACAGCGACGAGTTCTCACACTCGCGTTTCGTGACCTACCGCATCAAGGATGCCATCGTGGACTGGTTCAAGGACCGCTACGGCGAGGACAAGCGCCCCGGAGTGCGCCTGCACGACGCCGACGTGATGATCAACGTGCACATATCCGGGACCGACGTGACCCTGAGCCTCGACAGCAGTGGCGAGTCCCTCCACAAGCGCGGCTACCGCGTGGCACAGACCGAAGCGCCCATCAACGAGGTGCTCGCCGCCGGCATCATCATGCTCAGCGGCTGGAAGGGCGATGTGCCTCTGGTGGATCCCATGTGCGGCTCCGGCACCTTCCTGTGCGAAGCCGCACTGATAGCCGCCGGCATCGCTCCCGGAGTGTTCCGCAAGCGCTTCGCTTTCGAAGCGTGGCCGGATTTCGACGCTGAGCTCTTTGAAAAAATCTACAACGACGACAGCCGCGAGCGCGTGGTGGAGGTGCCCATCGTGGGCGCCGACATCTCGCCCAAGGCCATCGACATAGCCCGCGCCAATCTCAAGAGCGCCGGCGTGGCCCGCTATGTGGAGCTGGCCGTGCGCCCCATCGCCAAGTGGACGGCTACCGAGGTACCCGCCACTCCCGGCTACATCGTGACCAACCCGCCCTACGGCGAGCGTATCTCTGCGCCCGACATGGATGCCCTCTACACCTCGATAGGCCGCACGCTCAAGCACGAATTCGGAGGCTGGCAAGCGTGGATCATAGGCTACCGCGACGAGCATTTCCGCAACATAGGTCTGGCGGCGAGCTCGAAAATCGCGCTCTACAACGGCGCTCTCGACTGCGAGCTGCGCCAGTATCTGATATTCGACGGCGACAAAAAGACATTTCTGGCGCAGGGAGGCAAGCTGAAAAACGGCCCCGCACGCGCCGCCGCTCCCGCCGCCCGCCGCCGCTCCGACAGCGAAGGCGACCGCAAGAAACCCTGGGCCGCCGACCGCCGCAAACCTGCAGGCCGCAAGCCCGCTGAAACCGCACCCGAGACAGCGCCGTCGGAAAACCCGCTGGCTCTGCGCCGCAACCCCGGCGCCCTGCGTTCGCTGGTGGGCCGCAAGCCTTCCCTGCCGCCCGCCGAAGGCCCCGTGATGCGCCAGCGCGGCTGGAAAAAGAAGGGCGATGCCTGATAGGATCACCAAATTCCTGCACTCGCGCTACGCGGCATTACCCGCCGGGGCGCTGATGATAGCCGCCGCATGGAGCACCCATGTGGACGGAAGCACTCCGCTGCAGGTCGACGCCGGAGGCATTGCGCTGCCCCCTGCTTTCAGATGGATTGCCGACGCCGATGTATCCACCTGGGTAGCCCTGGCCTGCAATGTGGCCATCATGGCTGCCCTGATAATACTGAACAACCGCTACAACCTGCTGCGAAGCATGACCATGCTGGCGGCGGTGCTGTTCGCCGCCATGCAATGCGCCACGCCGCATCTCACGGCCAGATTCTACACCGGCCCGCTGCTGGCGCTGGTGGTGTGCGGATGCATCGGCCTGATGTTCGGCAGCTACGCCCAGCCCGAGAAGCGGCGGCAAATATTTCTGGTGTTCTTCCTGCTATCGGCCGGTATGGCCACACAATACGCCTATGCCGTGTATATCCCCCTCATGCTCCTGGGATGCTGGCAGATGCGTATAATGACCGCCCGCGCCGCCATGGCCGCTATCATAGGCCTCATCACTCCGTGGTGGCTTCTGCTGGGGCTCGGTATCGTGCATCCCGCCGACATACGCGTGCCCGAGCCCGTGAAACTCCTGAGCTATATAGATTTCAGCGAAGGCATGCAGCTGGGCACCGCTGTTGTGACAGCGGCCGTGGTGTTCACCGCCTCCGTAGCGCTCGACTTTTTCCGCACAATTGCCTACAACGCCCGCTCGCGCAGCTACAACGGCATGATCGTGCTCACCGGCTTCATCACCATACTGGCCATGGCCATCGACTACAACAACGTGGCGTGCTACATTCCGCTCATGAATGTGTGCGCGGCGCTTCAGGCCGCCCAGTTCTTCGTGATCCACCGCTCCGGCCGCTCCTGGATGGGCATCGCAGGACTTATCACTGTGTATATATCATTATATATATGGACAATGGTGGATTGAAAATAATCGTGGAAAGCAAGGTGCCCTACCTGCGCGGGCTGCTCGAGCCCCATGCCACGGTGGAATATCTCGACCCGGACAATATCACCCCGCATGCAGTGGCCGATGCCGATGCCATGATTGTGCGCACCCGCACCCGCTGCGACGCACGCCTGCTCGAAGGCTCGCGTTGCAGCTTCGTGGCCACCGCCACCATAGGCACCGACCATATCGACCTGCCCTGGTGCGTTTCCCGCGGCATCACCGTGGCAAACGCTCCGGGATGCAACGCACCCGCCGTGGCCCAGTACGTGCTGGGCTCCGTGGCTGCGCTCGCCACCCGGCCTATGCACGAATTGTGTATAGGTATCGTGGGTGTGGGCCACGTGGGCCGAATCGTAGAGCGATGGGCCCGCTCGCTGGGAATGCGCGTGATGCTGTGCGACCCCCCGCGCAGCCGGGCCGAGGGTGGAACGCAGTGGAGCAGCCTCGACGAGATCGCAAGCGAGGCCCATGTGATCTCCTTCCACACGCCACTCACCACCGACGGTACGGATGCCACCCTGCACATGGCCGGAGAGCACTTCTTCTCCAAGCTCCGGCAACACCCTATCGTGATCAACGCCGCACGCGGCCCGGTGGTGGACACTCCGGCCCTCATAGCAGCCATCGACAGAGGCCTCACTGGCGCAGCCGTGATAGACTGCTGGGAAGGCGAACCGCTAATATCCCGCGAACTGCTCGAACGCGCAACTGTGGCCACACCCCATATCGCCGGCTACTCTCGACAGGGCAAATGGCGCGCCTCGCAGATGTCTCTCGATGCTCTCACCACCCACTTCGGCCTGCCCCCCGTCGCCCTGGCCGAAACAGCCCCGGCTCCGGTGCCCGATGCAGTGACTGCCGCAGCCGTGGCCGCCTCCTACAACCCCCTTGAGGCCGACACTCCGGCACTCAAGGCATGCCCCGAAAACTTCGAGTGGCTGCGCAATAATTATCACCTGCGCGACGAGCTGCACTGAGCCCTCCTAATGGTACTATTTTGCCATACACCCGCCAAAGTCAAAATAGTATCAAAAAACGTCTAAATTTATAATCCATAAGCGATTGAAGCAATTCCCGGCATAATGTCGCCGGGAATTTTAATGTTTTTTCACTAAAATTTTTGTCATTTTTGCGAATTTTCTTTGCAAAACCTATTGCATATCCGAAAAAAGCACTAACTTTGCACGTGTGTTTTTTATAGTATTAGATTAAGGATAAAGGTCTGGAAAGAGTTGTTGTGAAACAACTCTTTTTTTTGTGCATTTTGAACGGCCCGAGTGCGCCAATCGTTAATATAACATGAAACGTATAAAGCGCACATTATTTCTGGCGGCGATATTCGTGAGCGTGCTCATAGTGTCTGTTGCCTACCGCGACGGTCATCCCCGCACGCGCGTCGGCGACATAGCCCCGGCTCTCAGCTTCGACAGCGAGCCGGGCGATGCCCTCAAGGCCCTGCGCGGCAAATACGTGCTGCTGTGCTTCTGGGCAGCCACCAACGCCCCCTCCCGCGAAGCAGTGGGCCGCTACACCTCATGGGTGGAGCGCCGCGAGGCCCGGGACGTGGGATTACTCTCTTTCAACCTCGACAAAAACGAGACCCTCTTTCATGAAATCGTGAAACGCGACGGACTCAATCAGGAGCTGCAGTTCCGCATATCCGAAAGCCGGACCAAGCGCCTGCTGCGCGACTACAGCCTGCGCCCAGGCAGGTACGGAACCCTGCTCATCGCCCCCGACGGCCGCATCCTCGCCCACAACCCTCCCGTCGACTCCATCCCGAGCCTAATCGCTGCCAATCGCGCAAATTAATCCACGAAACCGGCGGCTATTTCATTTTCTTTTGCTATTTTTGCGGTGTAGAAACTACTTACATCTATACCAAATTATATCTCATGGATATTAATAAAATCATGGCCGACCTGGAAGCCAAGCATCCGGGCGAAAAAGAGTACCTCCAGGCTGTAAAGGAAGTGCTCATGTCGGTTCAGGACGTGTACAACCAGCACCCCGAATTTGAGCGCAACAAAATCGTTGAGCGCATGGTCGAACCCGACCGCATCGTGACCTTCCGCGTCACCTGGCTCGACGATAAGGGCGAAGTACAGAACAACATAGGCTACCGCGTGCAGTTCAACAATGCCATCGGCCCGTACAAGGGCGGCATCCGTTTCCACGCCTCCGTCAATCTCTCGATTCTGAAATTCCTGGGCTTCGAGCAGACATTCAAAAATGCTCTCACCACCCTGCCCATGGGTGGCGCCAAGGGCGGCAGCGACTTCTCGCCCCGCGGCAAGAGCGACCGCGAGATCATGCGCTTCTGCCAGGCCTTCATTCTGGGCCTGTGGAAGAACCTTGGTCCCGACCGCGACGTGCCCGCCGGCGATATCGGTGTGGGCGGCCGTGAAGTGGGCTACATGTACGGCATGTACAAACGCCTCGTCAACGAGCACAACGGCACCTTCACCGGCAAGGGCCTGAGCTTCGGCGGTTCGCGTATCCGTCCCGAGGCCACCGGCTTCGGCGCTCTCTACTTCGTGCAGAGCATCCTCAAGGAGAAAGGCGAGACCATCAACGGCAAGACCGTGGCCATCTCCGGATTCGGCAACGTGGCATGGGGCGCAGCCCTCAAGGCCACCGAACTGGGAGCCAAGGTGGTGACCATCTCCGGCCCCGACGGCTACATCTACGATCCCGCCGGCCTCGACGCCGAGAAGATCGACTATATGCTGGAACTCCGCGCCAGCGGCAACGACGTTGTGGCACCCTACGCCGAGAAATTCCCCGGCAGCGAGTTCTTCCCCGGCCGCAAGCCCTGGGAGCGCAAGGTAGACATCGCCCTGCCCTGCGCAACTCAGAACGAGGTGAACGGCGACGATGCCAAGCAGCTCGTGGCCAACGGCGTGAAACTCGTGGCCGAGGTGAGCAACATGGGTTGCACCCCCGAAGCCATCGACACTTTCCTGGAAGCCCGCATCACCTACGCTCCCGGCAAGGCCGTGAACGCCGGCGGCGTGGCCACCTCGGGCCTCGAAATGAGCCAGAACGCCATGCACCTGCAGTGGAGCGCCGAGGAAGTGGACGAGAAACTCCACACCATCATGCGCGATATCCACGAGCAGTGCGTGAAATACGGCAAGCAGCCCGACGGCTACATCAACTACATGAAGGGCGCCAACATCGCCGGCTTCATGAAGGTGGCC